>JAKEHF010000241.1 GCA_022615295.1 Actinomycetota bacterium
CTTTCGTCTCCCACCGTACCCCCCGCGTAGATTCGGAGCCGGAGCTCGCCGTCCGTCGACTGCCCCCACTCGACGCCCATACGGCGAAGGATGAGCTCCCACGAGGAGCCCGAAGGCGCGAGAGTACCCATGCGCACCACCACCGCGCTTTCGGTTGGGCGGGAAAGGAGAAGGGTTGCGAGGAGGCACAGGAGCGGAAAGCGGACGTTCATTTTCAATTCCCTTCCAGGAAGAGCTCGTCGACGTTCCCCCGGAGCCAGCGCCCTCGTCGTTGGGCGAGGAGGTTCAGGAGGCGGTTCGACGGGTGCGCCTCGACGTCGAATGCGAGGGCTCGCTCGATGAGATCCTCGAACTCGCGCCGGTTCTGCTCGAGAACCGAGACTCTCTCCGCCCAAGCGAGCCAGATCGAGGGGCTTTTGCCCTTGCCGAGGGCGAGGGCGCGCTGGTAGTGCCCGAGGGCCTTTTCCCGTGATCCTCCGACCCGGCTCGCCTCGTACGCCATGTGGAGCTCGTGGGTCGCGCCTTCCTCGAATTCCTCACTGTCACGTTCGACCGGCCAGAGATGTTGACACAGGAGGCGGTGCCGCTCCCCGTGAACGCCATGTTCTCGATGACCAGATTCGATCCGGAGACGGTGATCGGCCCTGACGGTGTCAGCCCGCCACTGGTGGTCGTCGTGGTTGCCTGGGTGGTGGTTGTTGCCACCGTGGTCGTAGTCGTGGTGGGTGCTCCGCAGACTTCGACGGCGAATAGGGGAACCTCGACACAGACCCGCTCCTCCTGTGCTGTCAGTGGAACGACCAGCATGAACCCGGCGCCGATTACCGCTCCCCCTAGGAATGGGGCGACACGTCTCACGACCCTATGGCACCAACCCTCCGGCCCCTGCCTTTGACTTCCGGACTCCAAACCGTCGCACACCGGGCCAATCCGTTGGGGTTGACCGCCGACAGGAACAGGTCTACCTCGTAGAGCCCGGTCTTGCCTTCACTCAGGAACGTTTGCGGGTCGATGAGAGTCATGGAGACGCCCCGACGGACAATGGATGTGACTCGTTCCGGTAGGTCGCATTCGGCGCCGACCCATGCCTTCGCCATCTCACACGCCAACTTGATGACGGCGTCGATGCCCGCCTGCGGTGGGAGCACCCCGAACTCCAACTCGATGTGCCAGGTGCCCTCTTCCCCGATGTTTTTGGCGAGGTCCTGACAGCACGGCCAGAACTCTCCGTCGGTGCGGACCAGCCAGCGTCCGTGGTCGAGCCGGTAGTTGGCCGCGCTCAGTGTCACGCCGTCGACTACCACGGTGTTGATCTGGGTGACGTCGGAGCGTCCCAGGTTGACTTGGGGTATCCCCGAACAGGCGCAGTCCCAGGCGATGTGACAGCCGCATGCCGGGCCGATGTTGAGCCAGTTGCCGCCGACGAGAAGCGGGACGGTCGGATAGGACCATCGGTCCCATGAGAAGCCGGGGAGCGGCGACCCGCCGGAGCAAGGGCGCACGGTTTCGGCGCAGAGTCCCGGGTACTGTCGGCCGCTGAGCGCGTAGAGGATCTCGGATGCGGCGAGTAGGGCGTCGGTCTTCTGGGTGGTGGTGGCGTTAGAGGTGCAGCATTCGTCTAGGTCGGGGACGGTGGCCCAGGGTGAGCAGATCATGCGGGGGTCTGACCGAGACGGGCTATCCAGAACCGTGGATAACCGGCCAAGTGAGGCAAGTCGACGTCCGTTTCTGTAACACCCATAAACTCGTAGTAGTCCGTCGCCACGGCCACGTCCAAACAGTTGAGAGTCCCGACCCGGTTTATGGTTGTGGTCATCTCGCCTCGGGTGTGGGCCAAGTCATCAGTGCCGTTCTTGAGAATATAGAACCGCCACCAGGACGCAGACGCGCCGGTGAACCCTGCTACGCCCCCTATCAGATACAACCCCCCCATGCCTGCCGGGATCGTCAACCGGGTCGCCGCTGAGCCCAGATCGGCGAAACTGTCCGTATCCCAGACCACGGTGTCGAAAGTTATGGCCTCGTCAGTGTCGGCCGCGAAGTCCTGGTCCGGGCCAGACGGGTCAGCTATCAGCGCTGCCGCATACTGGGGTGGCATGGCCGAGGCGATGAAGTCCTGCTGGTCTTGGAACGTCGCGGCGGCGTCATCGACAAAGATAGCGTCTAGTGCCGCCTTGGTTCTGACCGTTCCGGCCATCTATCTCACCAACCAGCCAAGAATGGCGGCCGCGACCCGACTGATCCCGTACCGCGGTGAGCGCAGCACCCGTCGTGAAACGGGTGCTGCACAGTCCGTGTCGAAGTCCCCGGCGTCGAAGTCCCCACAAGCGAAGTCTCCGGCCATCAGCTCGCAGACGCCGGCAGGTCGATGAACCCACAAGACAGCCCGTCACCGTTATACGGAGGATCGTCGGGGTCCGGGATGTCGTTGGCGAGGAACACCCCGAAGGTGCCCTGGATGCCAGCGCCGGGCAGGTCGTTGAACGCACCTGAACCCAGGTTCGCATTC
>JAKEHF010000242.1 GCA_022615295.1 Actinomycetota bacterium
AACCCGTGGCCCAACTGGGTCCCCACCATGAACTCGATGATCGGCCCCCAGAACCCCGAGCCCTCGGCCTCGAGGAGGACAATTGGATGGAGGTCGCTCTTCCCGGTCTGAACCAGGGTCAGCAGCTCGAACGCCTCGTCCAACGTCCCCCAGCCACCGGGGAGGATGACGAAGGCGTGAGACTCCTTGACGAACCCGAGCTTGCGGGTGAAGAAGTACTTGAAGTTGACTGTCCGCTCCGGGGCCAGGAAGTGGTTGGCGTCGGCCTCGAAGGGGAGCCTGATGTTCACCCCGTAGGACTTGTCGATGCCGGCCCCCTTGTTGCCGGCCTCCATGATCCCGGGCCCGGCCCCGGTGATCACGCCCCAACCGTGCTCTGTCATGAGACGGGCGAAAGTCTCGGTGAGCTGGTAGTTGGGGTCGTCCTCACCCACCCGGGCCGACCCGTAGATGGTCAGCTTGGGCTCTTCGTGTCTCGAGAAGACCAGGTTCGAGTAGCGCATCTCCTTCAGAGCGGTGTTGATCAGCTTGAGGTCCCCTCGTGAGGCGCCGTCACGATGCAGCTTGATGGCCGTGGTGATCAGCTCGTAGATCAGATCCTGGTTCTGGTTGGCGGACACGTCGGCGACCAGTTGTCTGATCCTGGATTCCAGGTCTCCTCGTTCCGTTGTCATCCGTCGCTCACGTTCACGACCCTATCGGGTTCGAAACGGCGGTTGTGACGGCCCCCGACGGACCACGGCATTCCACACGGTCTCGTAGTGGTCGCGGTCATAGGGGTCGACCTGAGGAAGGACGAACTCGTCCCAGGCTCGGCGCAGCGGGTCGGGGTCGTCCGCATAGATGACCAGCCCGGTTGGAACGCGGTCGAGAACCGAGCGCAGCGAGAGAGGGGTCTCCACCCTCACCCCGCTGTCCATGGCCTCGAACGAGGCGTTGATCTCGGTGGTCAGACGCGCTATCGCCTCGAGATATTCCTCGCCCAATCCGGGATACCGCCGCACCAGCATCGCCTTGACCTGGCTCTCCACAGGGAACCGCTTCTCCCAGATCACCCATCTGTCGGCGAACGCCTTGTTGAGCGTCTGTGTCCCGGCGTAGTCCCTGATGTCGGTGGGGTTCATGGTCCCGAAGATCCTGACATCGTCACGGAGGGGCACCGTCTCCCCGTTGGGCAGGTCCAGGGCGGCGTATCTGTCGAGAAGACCATGCAGGGCGAAGAGGGTCTCGGCGCCGGCTGCGTTGAGCTCGGACAGGTTGAGCAGGGCCGGGCCGCGCAGGGCTCGTGTGATGTCACCGTCCGCCCACCTGCTCTCGGTGCCACCCTTGCCGTCACCGTGGAGACGTGTCGACCCGATGAGGGTGACATCTCTCACCTCGCCCGTGAGCGGGATCCGGAAGTAGGGCAGACCCATGGCCGCGGCGAATTGCTCGATGTCATGGTCCTTGCCCGTCCCCATGTGACCCCGCACCGCGACATGGAGTGGGACCAGACCCTCGGCCCCCGAGCGACGAGCCGCCTCGATCTGGGCGAACCTGTATCCCATGCCGAGGTCGACGTAGTAGGGGTCGGGCTCGGGGATCTTCCTGAGACGAAGCTCGCTGTCGGCCAGCGCCGGACCCAGCCCGAAACGCTCGAGCTCGATCGGTGGACCCTCCCCGGCGGGGTCGGTGAAGACCACGGTCTCAGGCAACTGCTCTCTCCTTTCTCTGGTCCTCCGACGGGCGGAGCCACCAGGTGTCCATACCGGACAGACCGAGACTGCGGCGCAAGGCGTTGCGTGTCCCGTCGATCATCGCCCTGGCCAGACGATCGGGTCGCTCGACAACCTCGTGACGCTGGTAGGCGAGATCGACGGTGTGATCGCCGATCCCGATGCCGATGACAGTGGCGCCCCCGCCCTCGATTGCGTCGACCGACCTGGCCAGGGCCTCCACCGAGCCCCGGGTCATGCCATCGGCGAGCACGATGAGGATCCTGACCTCGGCGCCGAGACGACCCATCCGCTCGGCGGCGTGGATCAGGTTGAGCTCGTCCACGTTGGCCGCCTTCTCGAACAGTGACACAGGTGGCGCCGTCGTGGGGCTCCGTCTGGCATACGCCGCCGCGGCCCGGGGGTCGGCCGCGGTGAAGAAGAGACCGGCGAGATTGCTCCTCGAGTCACGCCAGCGACGGTCGAACGGCTTGACGAGATAATGATTCACGGTGCTGATGAGACGGTCGGCCGCGGTTCCCTGAGTCCGCCTCAGCCCCGATGTGGCCGCGGCGCGGGCTCGGCGATAGGTCGCCTCGGTGTCGTCGGGCCTTGCCGCGAACCCCCGATTGAAGAGGGCGACCTCGAAATCGATCTGGAGCTCGTCACAGAGCAGGGCCATGGTCCATGCCCCCAACATGGCCGCGGACATGGCCCATGACGAGCCCGCACCCGGTCTGGGGCGTGGAGCTGCTCGCGGGGATCGAGTTCCCCTGGGACATCAAGCCGATCATCCGGTCTCACCACGAGAAGTACGATGGCAGCGGGTACCCCGACCGGCTACGCGGCGATCAAATTCCCCTCCCCGCCCAGATCATTTGCGCAGTCGATGTCTATGACGCGCTGACCACGACCCGTAGCTACCGCCCTGCGCTCGACCCGGACGCCGCGCTGGCCGAAATAATCAAGTGCCAGCACTGGTGGCGCAGCGATGTGTTTCAAGCCTTCTGCGGCCTCATGCCGCTACTCCCGAGTCTTCCCCGCCAGGAGGCGATGTGAGGCAAGATCGCAAGTTCTCTCTCGTAGGCGTCAGCGTGCTCACG
>JAKEHF010000061.1 GCA_022615295.1 Actinomycetota bacterium
CATCTCGGCGAGTATCGACACCGCCACCTCCTGGGGGGTCTCGGCGCCGATGTCGAGGCCGATGGGGGAATGGATCCTGGCGATGTCGGTGGCGTCGAAGCCCATCCCCTTCAATCTGGCTACCCTCTGGTCGTGGGTGCGCCGGCTTCCCATGGCCCCGATGTACCTGGTGTCACCCTTTAGAGCGGCCTCGAGAGGTGGGGTCTCGTGACGGGCGTCGTGGGAGAGCACCACCGTCCAGGTCCTCCGGTCGAAGGAGAGCTGGTCCATCAAGTCCCCCGGCCAACCGACGAGGACACGATGGGCGTCGGGGAATCGCTCCGGTGTGGCGAACATCGCCCGGGAGTCCACCACGGTCACCCGGTAGCCCATCTGGGTAGCGAAGGAGCACAGGGCCTGACCGATGTGCACGGCGCCGAAAACGAGGAGGTCAGGAGGGGGAGCCAAGGTCTCGACGAAGACCGTGTGGTCTCCGTAGTCGAGAGCACGGTGCTGCTCGTGGCTCATGAGCGTCACCGCGTCTTCGATCAAGTCCGCCCTCACCCCGTCGGATATCGACCCGGCGAGGATTACCCCGCGGTCGTCGAGGACGGCCTTGGCGCCGATTTCGGGCCCGGCGACGAAGGTGAGGACGGATCCGAAGCGCTCCGCGTCGAGTATGTGCTGGATGGCCTCGACGACCGTGCTCACCAGGGTTCTATGAAGACATCGATGGTTCCGCCACAGGCCATGCCCACTGCGAAGGCGTCTTCGTCGGCTATCCCATAGGTGACCAGCTTGGGTTTGCCGCTGGCGATGACCTCCTGGGCGTGGAGGAAGACGTCGTTCTCGACACACCCCCCACTGACGGAGCCCTCCATCTCGCCATCATCGGTGACCAGGAACTTCGACCCTTCGGGTCGCGGTGCGCTCCCGTGGACCCGCACCACCGTGGCCACGGCCACCCTCTTGCCCTCCTCGACCCATCTGTTGCGCAAGGCGAGCTGGCTCCTCATCGCCGCCAAAGCCTACCCGCCCGCGACCTGGATCCCCGTCCCGGGGGGGTGATCGCCGGTGCCTTGCCCCTGCTCTATGGCTTGGCCGAGGGGATCGTCACCGGCGCTACTTATGACCCGGCGAAGACCCCGGCACGCGGCCCGGCGGCGCCCGCCTCGGGTCGGAGACGCTCCCGGCTCCATGAGGCGGTCGGCTACACGGCCCTGGTTCCTGACCGGAGACATGCGGTGACGGTGGGTGCGATCCCGTACACGGCCCGATTGTACGGCCGGGTAACTAGCGGGCCATGGTGTCGAGGAGACGGACCAGGTCCCGCAGGTCGTCTATCGAGGCCGCAGGGAGGAGATGATCGACATGGGGGAGGACCGTGCGCATCCCCCTCGTCGCCGGGGTGTAGTCCGTTCGCCCCGCCAACGGGTTCAGCCAGATCAAGCTGCCCACCGAGCGGGCGAGCCGGGCGGTCTCCACAGCGAGGAGCTCGGGGTCGCCGCAGTCCCAGCCGTCGGAGAGGATCATGGCAACAGGCCGGCCTCGGGCCATCCTCCGGCTCCACATCCGGTTCCAGGCGGCGAAGGCCTCACCGATCATGGTGCCGCCCGACCAATCGGTGACGGTACGGCCCGCCGAGGCCAGGGCGGTGCGTGCGTCGCGCTTGGCGAGATCGTCGGTGATCCTGGTGAGACGCGTGGAGAAGGTGAAGACCTCCACGTGCTCGAGACGATGCTGGGCGGCGTGGGCGAAGAACAAGAACAGGTCGGCGTATCGCTCCATCGACCCCGAGATGTCGGCGATGATGATCAGTGGACGTTGCCGGGTGCGCCGCCTGCGCATCTCCAGACGCATCAGGTCGCCCTCGGGGCCGACACCGGCATGCAGGGTTCGTCGCATGTCGGGTCGTCTCCCGGCGTCGTCTAACACCCAGCGCCGGGTCCGGAAGTCGGTGGGCCGCCAGAACATGGCCGAAACCAGACGTCTCGCCTCGGCGAGCTGGTCGTCGTCGAGATCGGCGATGTCACGTCCGGAGACGTTCTCCACAGCGGAGGCGCCATCGTGGGTAACGGCGTCGTCGGTGCCTTCGTCGCCTACCCGTTGTTTGACCTGGCTGACGGCGGAGGCGGCGAGGAGGGAGGAGCCCTTGGGCTCAGTGGAGCGCGATCTGTGGGATCTGGAGAAGAAGTGATCGAACTCCTCGTCGAAGATCTCACGCTGCGAAGGGTCGGTCACGGCCAGACTGCGCAGGGCGGCGTGCACCTGGCTGCGCCGCGCCGGATCGACCAGCCCCAGGGATCGAGTCATGTCGGTCATCTGGTCGGGCGTGACCGTCATCCCACGTGACCGCAGCGCGTCGGCGAAGGTGGCGATGTCCCGCACCGGCCCGGGCCCCACTTGATTCACCTGACCAGCTGCTCCACGCCCAGACCGCGGACGACGTCGATGTCATCCTTGTACTTGAGGACCACCCCCAACGTCTGGTCGACCAGACCCGAGGTCAATCCGCCATGGCTCAGCAGCCGTAGCGACTCGGCCCAGTCGAGCGTCTCGGCGACACCCGGTGGCTTGAAAAGGTCCATGTCCCGGAGACGGGCCATCGCGGTGGCGAGGGTGCCGGCGAGCTCCTCCTCGATGCCGGGCACCTTGCGTCGGACTATGGCGGCTTCGAGGTCGGGATCGGGGTAGTCGATCCAGTGATATATGCAGCGTCGCTTGAGCGCGTCGTGGATCTCCCTGGTGCGGTTGGAGGTGAGCACGACGATCGGTGGGGCCTCGGCCTTCACCGTCCCGATCTCGGGGATGCTCACCTGGAAGTCGGACAGGATCTCGAGGAGAAAGGCCTCGAACTCCTCGTCGGCCCGGTCGAGCTCGTCCACGAGGAGGACGGCGCGTTGGGACGGGCTGCTCCTCTCGATCGCCTGGAGGAGTGGTCTGGCGATCAGGAACTCCCTGCTCATGATGTCCCTGGCGTCCACCTTAGAGCCCTCGCCGCGGGCCTCGATGAGCCGGATCTCCAGCATCTGGCGGGCGTAATCCCACTCATAGAGCGCCTGACCGATGTCGAGACCCTCGTAACACTGGAGACGGATCAGCTCGCCGCCGTTGAGCCTGGCCAGGACCTTGGCAACCTCGGTCTTGCCCACCCCGGCCTCGCCCTCGAGAAAGAGGGGCCTTCCCAGATGGAGGGCGAGATGGATGGCGACCGTGAGATCCTCCGACGCGAAGTAATCGTGGCCCTCGAGGGCGGCGCCGAGCTCTTCGACCGTGGACGGGATCACGACGACAGGTTAAGTGCTCCCCGTCGTGGGCTGGCGGTGACGTGTGACAGACTTGTGGTCATGCCGGACACACACGGTCCCCAGTGAGCGAGTCATCGGAGCGACGTGACCGGTTCGAGGAGCTGGCGGCCCTGGTCTACGAGCCGGTGCAGCGTTACCTCCTGCGACGTCTCAACCCCGAGGACGCAGCCGATGTCCTCTCCGAGACCATGCTCACCCTGTGGAGACGTCTCGACGACATCCCTTCCCACAACCGCGTCCCCTGGTCGTACGGTGTGGCGAGACGGGTGATGGCCAACTACCGCCGTGGGCAAAGACGTCATCTCCAGCTCGTCGAACGTCTCGAGCGGGAACCACCGCCACCCCCACCGGGTGCGGGCGGGGAGAGTGGGGACACCGAGCTGACGGCGGCCCTGGCCAGGCTCTCTCCCTCCGACCAGGAGCTGTTGAGACTGTGGGCGTGGGAGGGTCTCGAGCCGAGGGACATCGCCCCGGTTCTCGGGTTGACCACCAATGCGGCGACGATCAGGCTGAGCAGGGCCCGCAAGAAGCTCGGGGAAGGGTTGAAAGACCGGGGGCGCTTCCGGACACAAGAGGACACGACACAGGAAGGAGCAGCAGGATGACTGACGAGTTGCGCGACCGGCTCGCCCGGCTCGATCCCATGCGCTCCGATGTGTCGGTAGAGCCGGTGGACTCACCGGCGTCCCGGAAGCTATTGGAGAGCACAATGAGTACTCAGGTAGGAGAAAGACGGGCGACGTCGATGCGTCGTCTGGTCCCGGCGGTGGCGGCGGTTGCCGTGGCGGTCGGGGTGATCGGGGCGTTGGCCCTGAACGGCGGTGGTCAGCCGCTGGTGCTGAACACCGGTGTCGAAGACCCGACGGCCTCGTGCATCGTCTTCAGCGTCGAGGAGCTGGCCAAGGCCCCCGTTGCCTTCGAGGGGACGGTCGTCTCCAGCGAAGACGGGGTGGTCACGCTCGACGTCGACGAGTGGTTCAGGGGCGGTGTTTCCGGCCAGGTGATCCTGGAGGCACCCGAGGGCATGGAGGCCCTGATCGGCGGCATCCCGTTCACCGCGGGCGACACCTATCTGATCACCGCCTATGACGGCGTGGTCAACTACTGCGGGTTTTCGGGTCCGAGCACACCCGAGCTCCGCGCCGCATTCGAGGCTGCCTTCTCGGGCTGAGCCTCCCGACAAGGATCGGACGGGCCCACCCGGGCTCGTCCGATCCGGGTCGAAGAGGACCGTCGGTTTGTTGCTGCGCCGGCCATAACCTGCGACCAACTTTGTTCGACACACTCGCCACCAGGTTCGAGACCGTCTTCGGGTCGCTCCGTGGCAAAGGCCGTCTCGGCGGGGCCGACATCGACCGGGCCCTGCGCGAGGTCCGGCTCGCTCTCCTCGAGGCCGACGTCAACGTCGTCGTCGTGGATCATCTCCTCGACCGGATCCGTGACAGGGCGCTGGGCGCCGACGTCGCGAAGTCGCTGACACCGGGCCAACAGGTGGTCAAGATCGTCCACCAGTCCCTGGTCGAGGTGCTCGGCACCGAGAACGTCGGTCTGGCGAGGGGTCCCTCACCCCTCGTCCTGCTCGTGGTGGGTCTCCAGGGGTCGGGCAAGACCACCACCTGTGCCAAGCTCGCCCATCATCTTGCAGGAAGGGGGCGGCGCCCGCTCCTCGTGGCCGCCGACATGCAGCGCCCCGCCGCCATAGACCAGTTGGAGACCCTGGCGGCCAGGATCGGGGTTCCGGTGCTGACCGACCGGGGTGGGAAGCCGGTCCGTCTCGTCGGCCAGGCTCGCAAGGAGGCATCGAAGGCGGGTCGGGACGTCGTGATCATCGACACCGCGGGACGTCTCCAGATCGACGAGGTCCTCATGGCCGAACTGGCCGCCGTTCGCAAGACGGCCGACCCGGCCGAGGTGCTGCTCGTGGTCGATGCGATGACCGGTCAGGACGCGGTGAACGTCGCCACCGGCTTCAGCGAGCGCATCGGTCTCACCGGGGTGGTCCTCACCAAGCTGGACGGTGACGCCCGGGGCGGGGCGGCGATATCGGTGCGGCACGTCACCGGGGCGCCGGTCAAGTTCGCCGGGGTCGGGGAGGCCATCGACGACCTCGAGCCGTTCCACCCCGACCGCATGGCGTCACGGATCCTGGGAATGGGCGACGTCCTGACCCTGATCGAGAAGGCGGAGACTGTCTACGACCAGACCGAGGCGGAGAGGACGGCGAAACGTATCGCCAAGGGCGAGCTCACTCTCGATGACTATCTCGCCCAGTTCCGGGCGCTTCGCTCGATGGGGTCCCTTCGGGACATCCTTGCTATGCTTCCCGGCTCCGGATCGCTCCTGCGTGAGGTCGATGATCGAGATCTCAAGCGGGTTGAGGCAATCATCCAGTCGATGACGGCCGATGAGCGCCGGGATCCCAAGATCATCGGTGGCAGCCGAAAGCGACGTATCGCGTCCGGGTCGGGGACGACGCCCCAGGACGTGAATCGTCTGCTCAAGCAACACACGGAGACGCAGAGAATGATGAAGACGTTGGCCGGGTCCAGGGGGATGCCGAACCTGGAGGCCCTGATGGGCGGTCGGCCGGTGACCCGAGGACGCGGCAAGAGGTGAATCGATGGCTGTAAGGATGAGACTGATGAGGATGGGCAAGAAGAAGCAGCCCTCCTATCGGGTGGTCGTTGTCGACGGACGCTCCCAACGGGACAGCCGATACATCGAGCAGATAGGCAGATACGAGCCACTCCACGACCCCTCCCTGGTGGAGATCGACAACGAGAAGGCGGTCGCCTGGTTGGCCCGGGGAGCCCAGCCGAGTGAGACCGTCGAGAAGCTCCTCAACATCTCCGGTGCGATGAACACCATGAAGATGAAGACCGGCAAGGTCCACGTGGTGGGGGTCAAGCCGGCCGCGGTGTCGGAGGAGGAGTGATGGCAACCGGAGAGATCGTCGAGCGAGTGGTGATGTATGTCGTCCGCAGCATCGTCGACGAGCCCGATGCCGTCGAGGTGAGCATCATCGAGCAAGGCCCCAACGAGGTGGTAGCAGAGGTGCGCACCGCCAAGGGGGACATGGGCCGGGTCATCGGCCGCCGGGGACGTGTCGCCAAGGCCATCAGGGCCGCGGCAGCCGCCGCCGGCGAGGAAGAGGGGATCAACGCCGGGGTCGAGTTCCTCGACTGAGCCCGTGGCCCGTCTCGGACGGCCCCACGGCCTCGAAGGGTTCCTCGGCCTGTACGTGGACCCCGACGACCTCTCCCTCTTCGAGGTGGGCGCGGTGGTCACGGTGTCCGGTCGCCCCCTGACCGTGCGCGCATTGCGCCCCGGCAAGCATGGTCCCCAGATCGCCTTCACGGAGATAACCGATCGTGCAGGCGCGGAGACCATCCGACACGGCAGTGTCATGGTTGACCGAGCCCGTCCCCTCGGTCCCGAGGACTACTGGGCGGCCGACCTGGTGGGTCTGGAGGTGAGACCCGGCGGGGGCTGGGTGACCGGGGTGGTGACGGGAGCGGCGCAGGACCGGCTGGTCGTCGAGCGCTCCGGGGTCACCTTCGATGTCCCCTTCGTGGCGGCCCTCGTCACCAAGGTCGACCTGGCCGGGGGCTATGTGGTCATCGAGGAGATCGAGGGCCTCATCGCACCGTCAGGGTGATCGTCACCCCATCCAAGCTCCCTCCCGGGGGACGCTCTCCGGCGAAGATGTTGACCGGTCCTGTGTCGAGCGCCAGCTCGGTCCGGAACTCGGTCCACATCCGGAGATCCGGCGCTGGCTGGATCTGGTGCTCGCCGAGGACGATGTCGCCGGTGGTGGCAATGACCACCACCCCGGTGTCGTGGTCGCGGGTGTAACCGGCGACGGTCACCGGTGAGACGCCCACACCACCGTCCATGGGGGTCAACAGGACCAGGTCATCGGTGAGAGCGGGGCGCAGTGGTTGGGCGACGATGCCACGCTGCAGCTCGAGGGTGAGGGTCGCGGGGGAGCCGCCCTGGGTGACTCTGGCCTTCACCGGGCCCTTCATGTGGAGGTCGAGATGCAGACGTCCGTCGAGACCACGCACCACATAGATCCGGTCCACGAAGCCGGAGTCGACGAGCTGCTCCCTGATCGTCGATGCGGCGACTTCGAGTGAGACCCGAATCACGGGGGCCGGGTCGAGATAGAGGGCTTCCACCGTGGGCGGGGTGGTTGAGGGGGCTTCCTCGACGCTGACAAAGCCGATCTCGAAGATCTCACACCCGCTGAGCACCGACCAGGTGATCG
The DNA here is from genome assembly GCA_022615295.1 of Actinomycetota bacterium. Classification (GTDB taxonomy): domain Bacteria; phylum Actinomycetota; class Acidimicrobiia; order Spongiisociales; family ZC4RG35; genus ZC4RG35. Next base: position 7,558 of record JAKEHF010000061.1, read on the forward strand.
ACGAGATCACAGCGGAGTCCGACCCGGGGCTCTCGAGGTCGGCCACGACCCCACCCTCCCCGAGGACCTCGGTGGCGGAGCACCGTGGGGAAACCGGGGCGGCGGGCGACGTCAGTGTCGTGGAAAGGGGCGGGGCGGTCGTCGCCGGTGGCGAGGTCTCGCCGGTGCAACCGGCGACCAGGATGAGGACCGCAAGCGACCGGGTCAGACGGTTGCCCACGGTGCCAATGGGTCGGAGTGGAGAGCCTCCCCCTGGAACAGCCGGGTGACGGTGGACACCCCGTTTCCGACGTCGGCCTCGTTGACCCGACTCATGGCGCGCAGGGACCACTCATGGGGCAAGCCTAAAGCGGACCCGCATTACCGTCGGGGCGACATGGAGCGGACGACCACACCCGATCCCGTGATCATCGCCACGGCGAGGACACCCATAGGACGCGCCTACAAGGGCTCGATGACCGAGGTACGGGCCGACGACCTGGCGGGTCTGGCCATTGCCGCCCTGCTCGCGAAGGTCCCGGCGCTCGACCCGGCCACGGTCGACGACGTCATGGTCGGATGTGGTCTCACCCATCACGAGCAGGGCTACAACGTGGCCCGGCCCGCCTCCCTGCTCGGCGGTATGCCGGAAACCGTTCCGGCGACGACGGTGAACCGTTTTTGCGCCTCGTCGTTGCAGACGATACGAATGGCGTTCCATGCGATAAGGGCAGGAGAGGGCGACGTCTACGTCGCCGCCGGGGTCGAGTCCACCACCCGGACCTATGGCAAGGCCTTCGACAGCGAGGACCTCAACCCCCGATTCACCGACGAGACGCGCGACGACTTCATCAACCACGTCTACATCCCCATGGGGAACACTGCCGAGAACGTGGCCGAACATCACGGGATCGGCCGGGTACGTCAAGACGAGTACGCAAAGCGGTCCCAGGACCGGGCGGTGGAGGCCCAGAAGAACGGCTTCTTCGATGCCGAGATCACCCCGATCGTCGTCCCCGACGGCCGGGTGATCGACACCGACGACGGTCCCCGGCCCAACACGACGATGGAGCGGCTCGCCGAGCTGACACCGGTCTTCAAGCCCGACGGCACCGTGACCGCGGGCAACTCCTGTCCCCTCAACGACGGGGCGGCCGCGGTGCTCGTCATGTCGGCTCGCCGGGCCGAGGAGCTCGGTCTCCGACCCGCAGCCCGGATCCTCGCCACGTCCGTTTCCGGTCTCGCCCCCGAGTACATGGGCCTGGGCCCGGTCCATGCGGTGAGAAAGGTGATGGACCAGACCGGGATGAGCCTCGGGGACATGGACCAGATCGAGCTCAACGAGGCGTTCGCCGCCCAGGTTCTCGCCTGTGTGGACGAGCTCGGCATCGACATGGACAAGCTCAACCCGAACGGTGGAGCCATCGCCCTTGGCCACCCCTTTGGGATGACGGGCGCCCGCATCATGGGCACCCTCCTCAACGGGCTGCGCGGCCAGGACGGCACTTTTGGGCTGGAAACGATGTGTGTCGGCGGCGGCCAGGGAATGGCGATGATCGTCGAGCGGCTTTCCTGAGCCGTCGGACACGGGGGCTGCCATACTCTTGTCGGCCAAGGAGGGAACGTGTTCCAGTTCATCTGCGACAGGATCAGCCCGGGCTGCACCCACACCGACGATGACGAGGACCGTGAGAAGCTGCTGGAGCGCGCCGCGATCCACTTCCGGGAGCATCACGACCTCGAGCATCATCACGAGCCGATCGCAGAGACCCTCAGCAAGACGGGGGTCGTCTTCCTCCGCCCCATGTAGGGCGGAGGGCCGTTATGAGGGTCCACGTCGTCACCATGTTCCCCGGGTGGTTTGACGGGCCCCTCGGCACGTCGATCGGGGCCAGGGCGATCGAGGACGGTGTCGTCGAAGTGGTCATCCACGACCTCAGGGAACACGGTGTGGGACGTCATCGTCAGCTCGACGACGCCCCGTTCGGCGGGGGTCCGGGGATGGTGATGATGGTCGAGCCGTTGTCACGGGCCCTCACCCCCCTGGCGCACACCCATCGGGTCCTATTCACGCCGTCGGGCCGCCCCATGGACCAGAGCACGCTCGACCGCTGGTCGGCGATGGCCGAGGTCACCTTGGTCTGTGGGCGCTACGAGGGCGTCGACCAGAGGGTCATCGACCATTTGATCGACGAGGAGGTCAGCCTCGGTGACTACGTCCTCGCCGGTGGGGAGGTGGCTGCGGCGGCCGCGATCGAGGGGGTCACCCGGCTGCTCCCCGGTGTCGTCGGCAACCCCGAGTCGGTCCGGCACGAGTCGTTCCGCGACGGACTCCTCGAGGAGCCGGTGTACACCCGTCCCGCCGTCTTCGGGGATTGGGCGGTCCCTGAAGTCCTGCTCAGCGGGGATCATGCCCGCATCGAGGACTGGCGACGCGAGCAACGTCTAAAGAGGACGCGGGACCGTCGTCCCGATCTCCTCGGAGATGGCACTGGATAGGACTACTGGTAGAATCCGCCCCGACCCGGGGCCCTCGCCAGCACGGGTCTCTAGGAGAGCCTCCCATGAACGATCTTCAGGCCGTCGAGAGCGCGCATGTCCGCGATGACATCCCCGATTTCCGACCTGGGGACACGATCAAGGTCCACGTCCGAGTGGTCGAGGGTGGCCGGGAGAGGATCCAGATCTTCGAGGGCATCGTCATCGCCCGTAACGGCGACGGGCCCAGGGCGACCTTCACTGTGCGCAAGATGAGCTTTGGAGTCGGCGTGGAGCGTGTCTTCCCGGTCCACGCCCCGATCATCTCCAGGATCGAGGTGGTGCGTCGTGGCGACGTCCGTCGTTCCAAGCTCTACTACCTGAGAGATCGGGTCGGAAGATCGGCCCGTATCAAGGAGCTGCGCGACTGACCCGGGCACCACGTGGCCGCCACCTCAGGACCGAGGAAGAGGAGGCCCCACAGAAGAGGAAGAAGCGGTCGTTCTGGGCCGAGCTGCCCGGTCTCCTGCTGACCGCTTTGGCGATCGCGGTTGTCATCAAGACGTTCCTCGTCCAGCCCTTCTGGATCCCCTCCGAGTCGATGGTGCCGACGTTGGAGGTCAACGACCGGGTGATGGTCAACAAGCTCTCCGTCGTGTTCGGCGAGCCGGGGAGGGGCGACATAGTCGTGTTCCGCGACCCGGCCGAGCCGCCACTCACCGAGTCGATTCCGGAGGCCGTGATCCGCTCCGTCCTCGAGGCGATAGGGGTGCGGACCCGTGGCGCCGATGACCTGATCAAGAGGGTGATCGCTCTCCCCGGGGAGACGATCTCGATCGAGGACAACCGGGTCGTCATCGATGGTGTGCCCCTCTCGGAGCCCTATCTGCCCGAGGGGACCGAGATGCCCGGCTTCTCGCCGGTCACGGTCGGACCCGACGAGGTGTTCGTCATGGGGGACAACCGGGAGTTCAGCTTCGACTCGAGGAGGTTCGGCCCGATACCCGTCGACGACATCGTGGGCACCGCCTTCCTGATCATCTGGCCGACATCGAACATCGGGGGCCTCTAGCGGATCTGTCCCCCCGGATCCCTGGTTGTTAGCACGGGGCCGGGCATATGATCGGGACGGTCGGCCCCGAGCCGATCTCACCGCAGGAGACAGGGGTTATGGAAGAAGACCTGGAGCGCTACGAGTCCGAGGTGGAGCTGAAACTCTACAAGGAGTACCACGACGTCCTCCCCATGTTCAAGTACGTGGTGGAGACCGAGCGCCGTTTCTATCTCGCCAATCAGGTGGACATCGACGTGCGGGAGTCGAACGGCTCGATGTACTTCGAGGTTCAGATGAGGGACGCCTGGGTGTGGGACATGTTCCGCCCCGCCCGGTTCCTCCAGCAGGTCCAGGTCCTCACCTTCCGCGACGTGAACGTCGAGCAGCTCGAGAAGCCGGAGATATCGATCTGAGCGGCTCCCGGGCCGAGATCGGTGCCGTCGGCGAGTCGATCGCCG
>JAKEHF010000062.1 GCA_022615295.1 Actinomycetota bacterium
CGCTGCTCGATGTTGGCCCGGGTGCGGCCATGACGGACCAGGGCGAGCACCGGGTTGCCTTCCGCGAGATGGTGTTCGACACCAGGGGGACGACGCCGTTGGTGGCGAGACGCTCCGCAGTGGACATGGCCCTCTTCAGAGGGGATGAGTAGACGAGACGGGTCCTCCCATAGAAGCGCTGCAACGCCTCCGCCTGGCTCACCCCGATTTCGTCGAGGTCCCAGTCGCCGCGACCCTGCCAACGCTGCTCGATGTTGGCCCGGGTGCGGCCATGACGGACCAGGGCGAGCACCGGGTTGCCTTCCGCGAGATGGTGTTCGACACCGGGGGGTCGGGGACCGTGGTGGGCGGTGTCGTTGAAGGTGACCAGACGGGGACGGCCGAACTGGGTGATGACACGGCTGATGCCGGTGTTGGCGGTGATGGGGTGAATCCTTCGTCCCGGGAGATGACGGTGGAGGACCGACTGGAGAAGACCACCGTGGGTGACCACTGCCGCCCGCTCCCCCTCACCGAGCGTGGCGAAGACCCGGTCGACGGCGGCGATGGCCCGTCTCCCCACCTCATAGAGCGTCTCACCCCCACCCATGGGCACGTTCCAGTCGGTGAAGGCGGCATGGAGCTCGTCGCCGTGCATCTCCTCGACCTGGTCGAAGGTGAGACCCTCCCAGCGCCCCACGTTCATCTCGATGAAGTCCTCGTCGATCACCATCTCGTCGCTGAACGACTCGGCGGTGCGCCTGGCCCGGGTCAGTGGGGAGCTGATTACGACGTTGAACTCCCACCGGGCGAGACGTCGCCCCAGTGCCTCGAGACTGGCCTCCCCTGCCGGGCTCAGCTGCCCGTCGGTGTGACCGTGCCAGCGCCCCTCGACGTTCCCTTCCGACTCGGCGTGTCTGACGAAGACGATTTCCTTGGTGCTGGCCCGCGGCGGATACGGAACCCCCACAAACTCGTTTCCGGTCATCGCTCCCGACTTTAGGTACCGCTGTTGCTACCTCAGGTTGTGGAGCACCCCTACGGGTACCTAACTCTGTCAAGAACCGTCGCAGCCGCGGATACCTGTCCGGAACTGAGTCGTGACCGACGTCGTCGCCGGATGTCCTACCTGATACTTGAGAGAGTTCGGTACCCCCTGGGGTGCCGTATTACCTGAGGTTTGCTCAGAAAGCGGAGGAGAAGATCAGCGAGACGATGACCATCACCTTGATCACGATGTTCATCGCCGGGCCGGCGGTGTCCTTGAACGGATCGCCGACCGTATCCCCGATGACCGCCGCTTTGTGGGGCTCGCCCCCCTTTCCCCCAAAGGCGCCCGACTCGATGAACTTCTTGGCGTTGTCCCACGCCCCACCGGCGTTGGCCATGTAGATGGCGAGGAGGAACCCGGTGACCAGGGCGCCACCGAGCAGCCCGCCCAGGGCCTCCACATCGATGAAGCCGACCACCAGGGGGAGAGCGACTGTGACCACCCCGGGGACGATCATCTCTCGCAGTGCCCCCCGGGTGGCGATGTCGACACAGGTCTCGTAGTCGGGCTCCACACCGGGTGTCCCCTCTCTCAGCCCGGGGATCTGGTGGAACTGCCTCCTCACCTCGTCGATCATCTTCGAGGCGGCTCGTCCGACGGCGCTCATGGTTAGAGAAGCGAAGAGGAACGGGAACATCGCCCCGAGGAACAGACCGATCGTCACCTGGGGTCGGGAGATGTCGATCGCCTCGAGGCCCACCGCATGGATGAAAGCGCTGAACAACGCCAGGGCGGTGACCGCTGCCGACGCGATGGCGAACCCCTTGGCCACCGCAGCAGTGGTGTTCCCCAGCGCGTCGAGAGAGTCGGTGACCCGACGTACCTCGGCGGGAAGACGAGCCATCTGGGCGATCCCACCTGCGTTGTCGGCGATGGGCCCGTAGGCGTCGACCGAGATGGTGATGCCCAGCGTGGCGAGGACCCCGATGGCGGCGATCGCCACCCCGTAGACGCCACCACCGGTGCCCATGGCCCACTCGCCGGCGTAGTAGGAGGCACCAATGCCCGCAGCCACGGCGACCACGGAGAACGCCGCCGACCTCATCCCCTCGGCGACACCGGAGAGGATGACGGTCGCCGGGCCGGTTTGAGCCTGCCGGGCGACCTCCTTGACCGTCTTGTAGCGGTCCGAGGTGAACCACTCGGAGATCTTGCCGACGAACCAGCCGACGCCGAGACCGGCCAGGACGGCCAGCCAAACACCCACCCAGTTGTCTACGTGGTACCCGAAGACAGCGTAGGCGAGACCCGAGCAGCCGAGACCGGTGAGGATGAGGGCGAAGGTCGAGCCCCGGCGGAGAGCGGCGGCGAGTCTGTCGGGGTCGCGGGTGCGGACCAGGAACGAACCGACGATAGAAGCGAACATGCCGAGCGCAGCGACGGCGAGCGGGAACATGATGGCCCCGGGGAGGAGAGGGGAGTCCGTGAACACGATCGCGGCGTAGGCCACCGGAGCTACCAGGGCGCCCACATAGGACTCGAACAGGTCGGCGCCCATGCCGGCAACGTCACCGACGTTGTCGCCAACGTTGTCGGCGATCACCGCAGGGTTGCGGGGGTCGTCCTCCGGGATGCCCGCCTCGACCTTCCCCACCAGGTCGCCCCCGACGTCGGCCGCCTTGGTGTAGATCCCACCTCCGACACGGGCGAAGAGTGCTATCGACGACCCGCCCAGACCTATGGCGGTGACGATGTCGACCCACGCCGGCTCGTCAAGGAGTCGGTTGAAGACCAGGTAGCCGACACCGACTCCGAGCAGCCCGAGACCGGCCACTGTGAAGCCCATAACGGCGCCGCCCCGAAAGGCGATGGGTAGGGCCGCCGGGATGCCGCCGAGACGTGCCGCCTCGGTGGTGCGGGAATTGGCCGCGGTTGCGATCCTCATCCCGACCAGACCGGCGAGACCGGAGAGCGCGGCGCCGAAAACGTAGGCCACCGCCCCCCATGGCCGGCCCCAGTCGAGCAGGAAGGCGATGAGCACCGCCATCACCACCACGAACACCGCCACCCATGAGTACTCCCGGCGGAGAAACGTCATCGCCCCGGCTCGGATGACGTCGGCCAGGTGGACCATCCTCTCGTTGCCACGCGGCGCCGCCAGCACGGATCGGGTGTAATACAAGGCGAGGAGGAGGGCCGACACCCCGGCGGCGAGCGCGAGATACAGAATGGTGTCGTTCATGGTCTCGGTCTCCGGGGGCGGGGTCGGGGCTGCGGGAGTATAAGGGGGCGGGTACGCGTCGACCCGCCGCCACGATCGCTACGACCCCGTCTTGCCCTTTCCGCCGAACAGCTTGCCGGTGGCGTAGAGCACGCCCACGAGCACACCCATCATGACCAAGGCGCCGATCACCAGTGGCGTCGGGAAACCCGGTCCGGCCTCCTCATCCGCCGCCACGGGTGGGATGCTGGACTCAGGGTTGGTCGTGCTGGGTCCCGCCTCGGTGGTGGTGACACCCGCCTCGGTCGAAGGCACCGGGGTCACGGGACCTTCACCGGTGTTGGTCCCGATGGCCATCGTCTGCTGCACCGCGTTCATGACAATGAGCAGGTAGCAGGTGCCGTCTGCGTCGGTGAGGATCCAGGGGTGGGTCAGCCAGGTCGGTTGGGGCACGGTGCTGCGAGGTGGGGAGTCCTGGTAGTAGACCCTCGCCCCGTCGTAGTCGAGCCAGTAGAGCTGGAAGGTGGCGTCGGTGTTGTTGATGACGGTGAGGTCGGCCACGACGGTGCCCTCGGTGGATCGTCTCGTCGGCTCGCTGTCACAGCTCGAGTGCGGCTCGGGCAAGGGGACCGTGGCCCCGGCCACGCTACCCGACATCAGCAGCAGAGCCAGCCCGAACACGACTGCTCGGATTCGGCGTCCCGGTGCTTCGAGAGCAGACAAGCCTCGCCTCCCGGGCTTGAGCCTAGCTCCTGGCAGTCCCGAGCGGATTCGAACCGCCGTTACCGGCTTGAGAGGCCGGCGTCCTAGGCCACTAGACGACGGGACCAGGTTCAAGACCGAAACGGGTTCGGTCTGGCTCGGGGGGAAGGACTCGAACCCTCAATAACAGGGCCAGAACCTGTCGTGTTGCCTATTACACCACCCCCGAACGCGTCCGTCAGGGTAGGCGGACGGGTGGAAGAGGCAGGATACCCGGCGGTCCGTTGTGAGCGAAGTCACCGGATCAGCCGACAGGGGCGCCGAGCTCGGCCAAGCGGGCCAGGACCAGGGTCCTTACCAGGTCGGCGTGCAGTGGGGAGTCGGTCCGTGCCCTCCACTTGTCGAGACCGCTACCACGTCTCCCCCCGGGTGGCCATGTCGTGGCAGGGCTACGCTGGGCACATGGGCGGTCTGTTCACCAATCCGATCGCGGAGCGGCTCGCCAACCCGATCGAAGACGGCAAGGACATGGGAGGGGTCTGGGTCCATCACAGCCCCCGGTCGAGCACGGTGGTCGCCTACTGGGCCCGTGGCGGGGGGATGAAGCCTCACTACCACGAGACCCACGACGAGGTCCTCACCGTGATCGAGGGCTCGATCGACTTCCGTCTCGGCGACGAGGTCCGGACGATCGGACCGGGTGAGGTGGTCAGTGTGCCGGCGGGCGTCGTCCATGCCCCGATCCACACGAGGGAAGGGTGTCTCATCGTTTCTGTATTCGCCCCCTGGTTCGACTCGGAGAACCCCGACCGCGTCTTCATCGAGGATGCCACCTTCTGAGAGCCCATGACGCTCCGTAGATGAGCGCTCCTCACCGAGCTCTCCGTCGGCTCGGGGCGATGGTCAGGGCACGATGACCGGGATAGCGCTGGAGACGGCTCCGACAGCCAGTGGGTCGTCCTGTTCGACGAACACACCGAGGAGACCCAGCTCGAGACGGGCCTCCAACTCCACCGTCACCGACGAGCCGTCGCTCTGGATCGTGATCTCGACGTCGGTGAGATCGACGTCCTGAAAAGCGATCGATCGAAGGGCGAGGTCCCTGGCCCTAACCGGGTCGAGGATCACGGCCCCCGTGGCCCGATAGACCTCCTCGTCGATGCCGGAGGCCCCAGCGATGGCGGCCGAGTCGGCGACTGCGGCCAACTCCCGCTGCAGGGCCAGGCCCCGCCAGTAGTCGATCGCCAACCCGCCGAAGAGCAGAAGGAGCAACGACAGGCCCAGCATCCAGATGGTGACCGACCCACGCTCAGCATGGCGCGTCACGGAAGGCTCCGATAGAGGTCGATCGGCTCGTGGTGCCCCGCCCGGACCCAGAGACCACCCACCGGACCCCACGGTGTCACGACGAGTGGAGCCCAAACCTCCACCGTGGAGCCAACGACGCTGCCACGGGTCAGGGGGCAGACCCCGGTGGGCGTCGTGACCGGCCCCGGGTCGGCACCACACCATCCCAATCGAACCTCTCCGGCAGCGAGCCCGTGAGCATCCGTCATACGGATGACAACGGCAAGGCCCTCCTCGTGGGTGCGCGTCAAGGCGACACTGCGGGCCGACTCCGCGGCCACGGCCTCGGCCAGCACGCGACGCTCCGACCACGGCCCGAAAGAGCTGACCACCAGGGCCACCGGGAGCATGAGCACCCCGACGGCCAGCGCCAGCTCGACAGCGGCATGACCGCCCTCCCTCACGGCGTCACTTCGAGGGTGGCCTCGGCGCCCAGTCTGACGACAAAGTCCGGGGTGAGGATCGTCCAGGACTCGAAGCTCGCCGTGGCCTCGGCGGTAACCCGATCCGGCTCCACGGAGCAACGTATGACGAGGTCATCGGACATCCGTCCCCCGAGCAGCTCGTCCACAACCGACCGTGAGGTCGCCTCACATCGGTCGGCCGACCCGACGAAGGCCCCGGCGCGGACCCCCTGCTCGAGGGCGGAGCGGATCGCCCCCCTCCCGTACTGCACGACCACGATGTTGGCGAGCAGCAGGAACAGAAGCAGCGCCATCCCGGCGGCGAGAAGGAACTGGACCGAGGTGACCCCTCTCTCGGTCAGCCCCCGATCAGCTGGCCCCTGATCCACCCGACGATGTCGACGCCCAGGGCCTGCAACGCGCCCCAGATCACCACCAGGGCGGCGATGGCCAGGGCGGCGTTCCCCATCAGCTCCGCGGTGTTGAGACCGCGATCATCCTCCCTGAGGGCCTTGGCCCATTGTCTGACGACTGGCAACATTGTTTCTGCCTCCCTTCTATTGCCAGCTGGTTATCAAGTACGGCAGAGGTGCCGCGACAAAGAGGATCAACACCGGAGCGAGGATGGCGATGGTCGGGATGAGCATGGCGGCGCGACGTTTCGTCGCCGTCCGCTTCAAGGCCTCTCGACGGGTCTCCCGGACGTCCTCGGACAGGGCGAGGAGAGCCGCGGCGAGGTCGGCTCCTCTCTCCTCGGCGCTGGCGAGGAGGCGGTAGGTCCTGGTGCAGAACGGCTCGGGGCTCACCTCGGCGATCCGGCGGAAGGCGTCGGGCCCCGACCACCCGGCTCGATGGAGTCGCAACGCCTCGTTGAGCTCCCCGACGACCTCACCAACACCTCTCCGGGTCACCGTCTTCACCGCATGGATGACCCCACCACCGGCGCGCACTCTCATCGCCAGGAGCTGGTTCACCGTGTAGATCTCGATACGCATGAGGTCTCGGCGCCGCTCTATCGCATGTTGCAGACGCCCCTGGGTGCGGGTGATCCCGAACAGCACCGCGAGGGCGACGAGGGTCACCGCCACCGGGAGTCGGACACGAAGCATCCCCGCCGATACGAGACCCACTCCCCCCGCCATGACCACGCTCTTCAGCTGGTCGAGGCGGTACCGAGCGACCATCTCGCCCTCGTCCAGACCCCGATACCAGCCCGCCTGCCGGAGCCGGAGGAGACTGGTCTCGCTCCCGAAGCGATCCACCGTCGAACCGAGACGCTCGGCGAGGTCCCTCACCATGGGTCCGAAGATCGTCTGAAAGACGCCCTCCCCGGGCACTGCCCGAAGCTGGACCATCTGGGGGACCAAATAGGGCCGGACACGCGAGCGGAGTCGCCGTGGCGGGGGGATCAGGGCGCGGACCAGCACCCCGACCGTCAATGCGGTCGACACAGCCGCTGCGGTCATGAGCGGACCCACCCTCAATGTGGACCCCCAAAGACACGTGGCTCGGTGGGGATCGCCCCGAGACGGGTGGCGATGACGATGCCTAGCAGGCTCATCACCCCTCCTATCCCGGCGACGGTGAACCCGAGCGGCGTCGAATAGAACTCGCGGAAGATCGCCGACCTGGCGGTCATGGCCACGAGAACCAGCCAGGGCAGAACGAAGACAACCCGGGCATTGATCTTGTGCTCGAGGTTCTCGCTCCTCACCTGCTCCATCGACCAGTTGTCGCGGGTTGTCGCTTCGGCGAGGTCGGCGAGTATCTCGTTGACGACACTCCCACCCCTCTCGTAGGCGAGGATGAGCACCTCGATGACCCGATCCGACGTCGGATCGGCCAGATCCTCCTTGACGATCTCGAGGGCGGTCACGACACCCAGGCTCCGGGAGTAGACGCCGAATCCCTGAAAGGCGACCCGCAACGGCTCCGGACCGTATCTAGACAGGTCCACGATGGCGTTGGGCAATGACGCACCCGACCTGATCGAGGTGAGCACGTCGCGGAGACCGTCGGGCCACGCCTGCTGCACCTCTGCGACTCTGCGGGCCCGCTTCTGGGCGAAGTAGGCCCGCGGCAAGGTGGCCACCACCACCGCCGGGACCGCCGACACGACCACCAGTCCCGTCAGACCGTAGAGAAGGATGAAGGTGGCACCGGCCACCCCGAGCACCGTCAGCCAGAACTGGGCCGGTGTCACGTCGAGACCGTGCACCCCCCGTCGCCGCGATGGCTTGCCGGGCCTCGACCTGACCGTGCCCATCATGAGGAGGGCGAGACCCCCCACGGCTACCGCCGTGGCCCCCGCGGCGAGCAGGCTCACCATTCGGCCACCCCATGTGCCAGCAGACCAGACAGGCTCGCGCCCTCGGGGAGGTGTGATGTGAGACGTCGCGCCAGACGGTCGGGGGGTAGGGCCCCGGTCCACTCCAGGGGGCCCCCGAGACGGTCCCGTTGATAGATCGCCTCCGTGGAGAAGTCTTCGTGAAGCGAGGGCACGACCGCCTTGATCTCCATGGTCTCACGAACCACCCTCCCCCCGTTGGTGTCTTGGGCCCGGTCGAGATGGACGAGCAGGTCGATGGAGGTGGAAAAGACCTTTCGAACCACACGCTCCGGCACATTCTCCCCGGCCATGAGGGCGGAATTGACCAGCGCCGCCAAAGCATCGGAGGCCGAATTGGCGTGGATGGTGCAGGCCAGGCCGCAGCCGGCGTTGACCGCCCTGGTGAGCTCGAATGCCTCGGCCCCCCGAACCTCTCCCACAACGATCATGTCCGGACGCATGGCCAGAATGACCTTCACCAGGTCGCGCAGCGTGATCTCCCCCCCACCACCCAGCGAGGGCGGCCTGGCCTCGTAGTAGGAGCCATGGACCAGGGGGACATGTAGCTCACGCACCTCCTCGCAGGCGCGAATGCAGTGCTCGGAGGGGACGCTTGCCATTAGGGCCGACAGAAACGAGGTCTTCCCCGACCCGGGCGGCCCGGAGACGATGACGGAGGCCGAGGCCCGCATCGCAAGGGCCAAGAACGCGGCCGCGGGAGGGGTCAGCGAGCCGAGCCGGACCAGGGCATCAAGGGTCTGACGACGCAAGGCGTACTTGCGGATCGTGGCCGATAGATGATCGGACACCGGCGGTATCACTGCAGTGAGCCGGGCCGTCCCACCGAGCACGCGGGCCTGGACGACGGGGCTGGAAGCGTCGAGACGGCGGTCGGTGGCGGAGATCAGCAGCAGGACTGCCTGGCGGTTCTCCTCCTCGGTGCTGGGCTCGCCGGCACCCCTGAGAACGCCGCCGGCCTCGAGAAAGCTGACCTTGTCCCCCTCGATGAAGACCTCCTCGATGTCGGGAGACTCGAGAAGGGTCATGAGTGGGCCGCGACCCGTGAGTGAGGCAACCAGTCTCTCCACCGTGGCGTCGGGGTCGACGAGGGTCTTGACCTCGCCGAGGTGGGCACGTCTCTGATAGTCGTCGACTGTGGTCCTCAGCAGACGGGCGACGGCCTCGGGCTGGTCGCCGGGGTCGATGCCGGACCCGTCGATCCGGGCCAGCGCCTCTTTGCGGAGTTGCGCGTAGGCGTCGACGCTCATCCGTTGGTCATCAGCTCGGCGACCCTGGAGATCTCGCGGAGGTACCGGCCTCTGGTCAGGGGTCGTCCCTCCCAGACCGCCTCTTCGACCCTCGACTCGAAGGGGAGTAACAGGAGGGGGACATCGGGGAGTGCCGCCGAGATCTCGGCGCGTATCTCGCCACGTTGAAAGATCCGTCGTGAGGTCTTGTTGACGGCGACGACGTGTTGAGCCGGATCGAGGAGCTCTTCGATCCGGGGCCACACGCTGAGCAACCGAGCGATGCCGATTGGATCTCCAGTGGTGACCACGACCACGGTGTCGAATCCCTTGAGGACCACTCCCTGCGCTTTGTCCTCGGCGCCGAGATCGGCGACCAGCAGCTCACAACGCCCCGCAAGACAGTCGAGGACCATGGTCAGCTCGTGATGGGCGATCGGGTTCTGCCCGCGCTGGGTCGCCGAGCCGACCATGACGGTCAGGTCCCCGACACGGTGCAGGGTGGCATCGAGGACCCCTCCGTGTAGGACAACGTCGACGACGCTGAGGAGATTGGGATGAGGCGGCAGGTCGAGACGTTGGGCGACGCTCGGCCAAAGGGGATCGAGATCGAGGAGGGAGACGGTGGCACGCCGGGAGGCGAGACTGGCCAGGTTCACGGCGATCTCGGTCGCTCCCACCCCCGCGCTCACCCCCAGCACCCCGATCGTGCGAGCCGCGGGCGGCGGTCCGGCATCGACGGTCGGGCCATCCACGACGGTCTGCGAGGCGGTGAGCGCCAGCTCGAGGTATTCCTCGGCGGGCGCCTGGGCCTCGATCACGTCGCTGATCCCACACTCGAGGAGACGACGTTTGGCATCGGGACCGTCCGCCACGTCGAAGACGCCGACGACCATCCTCCCCTGCTGACGGAGGAGGGTGACGAGACGCGGGGTGAGAAACGAGCAGACGTCATCGATGAAGACAAGGTCGTAGCCACCCTCGAGGCACTGACTCACCCCCATCAGCCTCCCGATCACCCTTGCCCCGCCGTGGGCGAGCACGTGGCGATGGAGACGGTCCGGCCAGTCTCGAGCCGAAGCGGCGAGGGCGATGTCAAGACTCGTCCTGAACCACCCCCGTCGCGACCGGTGGGGCGCCGGTCGACCTGATGACGTCGATCGGGCCGGCGGCAACCGCTTCGGCCAGAGCCAAGGCTTGCTCCGCATCTACCGCCAATACCAGATGGTGTTCGGAAGACCCGAAGCCCGAAGTGTCCTCGGCGGGCAACGACACCACCTCGACATCGGCGACGACGTACACGGCCACACCGTCCCTCACCGTGATGACGTCGACCCGATCGCCGGTGACCACGGTGCCACCGGCAGCTCGGGTCACCTCGACCGGAATGCTCATGGCCCTCAATCCCTCACCGGCTGCAGGCTGTGCCAAGGCGGTCACATCGATGACGCCACCTTCCGGTATCGCCCGCTGCAACACCCAGCCCTCGTGGGAGACGAGGCGGTCCTCCACAACCATTGTGGACAGACCGTCGAAGTCGGTCGGGATGGGGACGAGACGAGCCATCCCGGGACTGAACACCGACCCCGCAGCAAGCGGCGTGTCTGCCACGGCGACCAGGACACTTGCGCTCCTGTCCTGGAGGGCGAGAATGTTGAGTACAAAGGCCAGGACGACGGCAAGGGCGACCAGCACGTGAGATGCCGAAAGACGGCGTCCCCCCCTACGGCCGGCCGGCTGTGAGGTGCCCGCTTCCCTCGTGACGAGTGAGGGTCTGTGGGTCAACCGCCGCAACCTATCCGCCGTCGCCCACACGATGTCGAGAGCGCGAAAACATGACCTTCGAACACGACCCCAAGCTCGTCTCCGATCTGCGTGAGGCGGTTGCCCGCGCCTGGCAGGAAGAGGCGGAGGAGGACGAGCAACTCACCGCCCTGGCCGATAGACGACGCTTCACCATTGCCGACCTGGCCGGAGAGATGGTCAACAAGGGGTTTCGGGTGGCGGTCGAGTTCGGTGGCCACAGCTTCAGCGGTGTGGTGGTGGGTGGCGGCCCCGACCACGTCACCGTGGCCGGGTCGGGTCTCCGGGCTGACATCCGGCTCGACACGGCCTATTGGTCGGTGGTCCCGGCGGCCAAGGGTGAGACCCGGCCGGGAGTTGCCACCCAGGAGACGCTCAACGCCAGACTCGCCGAGCACGCCGACCAGCGGAATACGGTCCGTCTCGCCATCCCCGGCGGTGACCTGGTCATCGGGTTGGTCACCGTCGTCGCCCAGGACCACATCGAGATCGAAGACGCCGACAACCGGCACGTGTGGGTGCCGATGAGTCTGATCCTGGCGGTTATCCGTTCGACCGAGTTTCAATGACCCCACCCTCCGTCACCGCAGGGTGGGAGCGGACGAACTCGTAGATCTCGTCCCTGAAGAACTTGAAGGTCCGTCCCCCGGGGAGCTTGTACGCCGGGAGACGGCCCTCCCGGGCGTAGCGACGGACCATCTGCACGTTCATCCCCAACAGCTCGGCCACCTGGGCCGCGTCGAGGATGGGTGGGTAGTCCTCAGCCATCTGTCGTCCTCTCGAACACGATGCGATCGTAGGCGATGGGTGACGGGAGTTGAAGAGGGTCGTCCTCAGGTAAACCGACTCAGCCCCTCATGCGTGTTAACCAACGGATGACACGAGAGACGACCAGGAGTTGGGCGATCACGATTCATCACCAGCCTGAATCGTTCGAGATGTTCTATCGCAGGGAGTACCCACACATGGTGGCTCTCGCCCGCGTCATGGCTCCGAGCCGTGCCGTCGCCGAGGATCTCGCTCAAGAGAGCTTCACAGTCGCACATCGACACTGGGATCGGGTCGCCCGGTATGACGACCCTCGAGCCTGGGTGCGTCGGGTCATGATCAACCGCGCTACGTCCGTTAGACGTCGGATCGCAGCCGAGATGAGGGCCCTGCTCCGAGCCGGTCACGACCCTTACCGAGGCGTGAGCCAGGACCTGACTCCGGCGACCACCGAGATCTGGGAGGAAGTCCGTCGTCTCCCCCGGAGACAGCAGCAGGCCATCGTCCTCCATTACGTAGGTCAGCTCA
>JAKEHF010000243.1 GCA_022615295.1 Actinomycetota bacterium
GCTGGCGGCGGAGGTGACGGCGATGCGGGTCTCCCCGATGGTGATCGCAAACGACTACCGCCATCCGGTCGTGGTGGCCCGTGACGGCGGCAGCATCGACGTGCTCAGCGAGGGGAGGTTCGAGCTCGGGATCGGGACGGGATGGATCCGGGAGCAGTACCAGTCCGTAGGTCTGACTTACGACCCGCCCCGAGTCCGTGTCGACCGTTTCGAGGAGGCGCTCAAGGTCATCGAGGGATGCTGGGGAGGGGAGCCGTTCACTTTCGAGGGCGAGCTCTATCGGGTGGAGGGGGTGACCTGTCCTCCGTTCTGTGAAGATCTTCACGCACATAGCCCCAGAGGATCTTCACAGAACGGTTGGAGGTCAGACGTTCGAGGTGCCCCCGACCACCAGCCAGGTGCCAAAGACGACGAGGGCGATCCCGGCGAGACGACGGGGGTCGAGGGTGTTGGCCCGGGCGAACCAGCCGAAGTGGTCGATGAGCGCCGCCAGGATGAGGGTGGACCCGGTGAAGAGGGTGAGACCCGCTCCCAGACCGAGCCGGTTCACCGATATCCCCAGACTGGCCACCACCACCAGACCCATGAGACCGGCGGTCACCGCCCACCAGGGGACCTCACGCAGGCTCGACCATTGGCCACCGCCAAAGGCCACCATCAGCAACCCGATCGCCAGCCCTCCCCCGCCGTAGGTGATGAAGGTCGAGGCCAGGGTGCCCACCCTGTCCTCCATCACGCCAAGGAACTGGGACTGCAAGGCCCCGGCGAGGCCACCGAGGACACCGAGGAGGACCACTAACCAGATGCTCATCGTGATCCATGGTGGTCGGCGCCGGCCTCGTAATAGCGGATGGTCGACTCGAGATAGGCGATGGCGGCGTCATAGCCCAGACGAGCCTGGTCGGTGGTGTAGGCGAGGACCCGCATCAGCCAGAGACGGAAGGCGAGACTCTCCCACACCGGGTCGCCGAGAACGAACCTGTCGAGGAGGTCGCCCAGCATCACCCCCCATGTCTCGGCGTCGAGGAACTCGTAGAAGGGCCGCTCACGGTTGCGCATCACCAGGTCGGCCATGGGGAGGGTCGCCGCAAGCTCGGCCTCGGCCGCGGTCCAACCCGTGGTGAGCAGGGCCGTGGTCCTCTCCAGGTCGTAGGCCACGGTCCGCTTCAGGTCCTCGGGAATCGGGGCCGGTGGGTCGGAGCGGAGCGTCGTTGTCGGCGCCGGCAACCCGCGCAACGACCGCACCGCGTCGAGACACTCGACGACCATGACCCGTATCTCGTCGAGCGAGCCATAGAGGGCGTGCCGCTTCCCGTCGGCGATGTGATGCTCCCAGAAGGGCAGACCCATGGCCACGGTTGCGTAGGTCAACATCGTGTCGATTCCCCAGTCGCTCCGCTCGACGACCCTCGGGTCGGCGGCGAGACGACGGACCGCCTCCCCGGTGAGGAGCATCTCGCCGCCTAGGGGCTGGCCGAGGCGGGGGAGGATGGTGCCGGGGAAGGAAATCGCCAACGCCGGCCGGGTCACCATCCAGGTGATCATGGCGTCGGTGGCGGCCCGGGGGAAGCGGTGGCGGACGATGTAATAGCCCCGGTCGGCGGTCTCCTCGGCGCCGTCGATCCAGTCCGGGCCGAAGTTGGTGATGTCGGCGTCATATATATGGACACGGTCGAACCCGACCTCGGCCGCCAGCCGTAGGGCGGTGTTGAGACCATCACCCTTGCCCGGGCGGAAACGCCCCATCCGCTCCTGAGGGAACACCCGGACCGGGGCCCCCGACACCTCCGAGGCGATCCGCTCAACGGCCTCCATGGTGTCGCCGTCACCGGCGGAGACCGCCCAAACCTCCTCGATTCGGGAGTGGCCGGCGGCATTGGCGAGATTGGATCCGACCACGGCCAGGTCCTCCTCCTTGAAGGGGAAGACCACCAGGCTCATCCACAGAGCATGCCACGTGCCCGGGTTTCGGTCACCGGCGGGGTCTACGCTCGGGATCATGGTGGAGCCGAAGATGGTGGGCCGGGTCCTGGGGACCAGGGACGCCACACCGCTCGAGTTCTGGGTGGGCGTGGAGGAGGGGGAGTATCTCCAGCTGGACGATGTGGTCGCCCTGGAGCGTCTCCTCCCCACCGGGGAGATGATCAAGATCTATGGCACGGTGGGTCAGGTGGTGGCCCGTCACGAAGGCGCCCGGTTCGACTCAGACGTCTTCCTCATCGAGGAGGGGGTGCTCCCCGCCGAGGTAACCGAGGCCGCCCAGGTGACCGCCACCCGCTTCGAGCCTGAGGTCTTCGTGCCGCCACGTCCCGGCCAGCCGGTGCACATCGCACGGGACGAGGAGAGGGACCGAGCGCTCTTCTTCGACCGCATGGAGAGCAGGCTCCCGGTGGGTCTCTCCCGGGGCGGGGAGCCGTTGTGGGTCAATCTGGAGTTCCTCAACGGGGAGCGTGGGGCCCACGTCAACATCTCCGGCATCTCCGGGGTGGCCACCAAGACCAGCTACGCCACGTTCCTCCTCCACTCCCTTTACAACTCGGGCGTGCTCGGGCCGGCTGCGGTGAACACCAAGAGCCTGATCTTCAACGTCAAGGGGGAGGACCTGCTCCACCTCGACCGGCCCAACAACCGTCTGGACGATGAACAACGGGCCAGATACACCACCCTCGGCCTGCCCCCCACTCCCTTCCAGTCGGTGGCCATCTATGCCCCGCCACGGCCCCACGACCCCAACGCCGGCGCCGACGTCAACTCCCGTCATGACGTCACCTCGTTCTTCTGGACCCTGGAGCGCTTCTGTCACGACGACCTGCTTCCCTTCCTCTTCGCCGACGCCGAGGATGACCGGGCCCAATACACCATCGTCGTCTACAACGTGATGGCCCAGCTCAGACGGGCGGAGGCCACCGAGACCGGGGCGGTGAAGGTGGACGAGAAGACACTGCGCACCTTCCGCGAGCTCGCCGACCTCATCGCCGAGAAGGTCCAGGACGACGCCACCCGTCACGACTGGGCGGGGCCGGCCATCGGGATGGGCACCGTCAACGCCTTCGTCCGTCGTCTCCTCGCCTCGGTTCGGCATGTTGAGCGGCTGATCCGCGCCGACGTCCCCGACCCGGAGCGCCACTCGATCGACCTCCAGACCCAGGTGACGGTGGTCGACCTCCACAATCTCAACGACCGGGCGAAGCGGTTCGTCGTCGGGGTCACCCTGAGACGGGCCTTCGAGGACAAGGAGACCGCCGGTCAGACCAAGGAGCTGCTCGTCGTCGTCCTCGACGAGCTGAACAAGTACGCCCCCCGGGAGGGGTCGAGCCCGATCAAAGAGGTGCTCCTCGACGTCGCCGAGAGGGGTCGGTCGCTGGGGGTGATCCTGATCGGTGCCGAGCAGACCGCTTCCGAGGTCGAGCGTCGGATCATCGCCAACTCCTCGATCCGTGTCGTGGGTCGTCTCGACTCCGCCGAGGCAGCGAGGGAGGAGTACGGGTTTCTCCCCGCCGTCCATCGTCAGAGGGCGACGATCGTCAAGCCGGGGACGATGCTGGTCAGCCAGCCCGAGATCCCCGTGCCATTGGTTCTCGAATTCCCCTTCCCCGCCTGGGCGACCCGGTCTTCGGAGGCGATCTCGGGCGCCGGCGGCCCTGAGGACCCGTTCACCGGGCTGTAGCGGTGCGTCCCCGAGGACCCGTTCTCGGGCTGTAGTGATCCCCGAATCTGTCAGACCCCGGCCATACCATCGTCGGGGTGAGGATCCTCCACACATCGGACTGGCACGTCGGTCGTCGGATGCGGGGCCGTGACCGCTCCGAGGAACATCGCGCCGTCCTCACCGAGCTGACGGAGATCGCCGCCGATCGCAAGGTCGACCTGACCCTGGTCGCCGGGGACCTCTTCGACACGGGGTCGCCGACACCGGTAGCCGAGGAGATCGTCTGGGACACGTTGCTCCGTCTTGCCGAGGTGGCGCCGGTGGTGATCGTCGCCGGGAACCACGACAACCCCACCCGGATCGACGCCGTGGCTCCCCTGCTGGGCAGGGCGGGCATCATCGCCATCGGTGCACCCCGGTCCCCCGACAGCGGTGGTCTGGTCGAGGTGGCCGGGGCCCGGATCGGTTTGCTCCCATTCGTCTCCCAGAAGGGGATCGTCAGGGCCGCCGAGATAATGGCCTCCGACCCCGACCAGAACGCCGGTCTCTATCAGGAGCGGGTGCAACGTGTCGTGGAGCGTCTCACCGAGGGGATGGGCACCGACACCGTCAACCTCCTGGTGACCCATCTCACCGTGTTCGGGGCGGTCACTGGTGGAGGGGAACGAGTCGCCCATGTCTTCGGCTATGCGGTGCCTCCCACGGTGTTCCCCGGTCATCTCTCCTATGTCGCCCTGGGACATCTCCATCGGCAGCAGAAGATCCCTCATCCCGGCGCTGTCTGGTACTCGGGCTCGCCGATGCAGCTCGACTTTGGCGAGGTAGACGACACCAAGGGTGTGCTGGTGGTCGAGGCCGGCCCCGGGAAGCCGGCGACGGTGACCACAGTGCCGATCGCCTCGGGGAGACGGCTGGTCACGGTCAAGGGTCGGCTCGAGGAGGTGCTCGCCAAGACCGACGATCTCGGCGAGGCCTATGTCAAGGTGGTGCTCACCGAGAAGGGGCGGGTGGGTCTCGCCGACGAGGTGCGTGCCGTCATCCCTGACGCCGTCGAGGTGATCCTGGAATCGCCGCAGGAGAGACTCTCCGACCCCGAGCCCCGCACCCGGCTCGACCCCCGGGACGCCTTCTCCCGCTATCTGGGGGAGCGGGGCGCCGTCGACACCCGGGTCGAATCCCTCTTCGCCGAGCTTCTCGACGAGGTGGGGACATGAGACCGCTCCGCGTCGAGGTGGAGGGTTTCAGCGCCTATAGGAGCCGGGTAGAGGTCGACCTCAGCGGAGTGGCATTCTCCGATCTGCCCTTCTTCTCCCTCTCCGGGGCCACCGGCGCAGGGAAGTCGAGTCTGGTCGACGCCATGATCTTCGCCCTCTACGGGCGGATCCCCCGTCTCGGGGCCCGCGAGGTGGCGCCGGCGATCTCGGCGGGGACCGACCGGGCCCGTGTCCGTCTCGACTTCGAGGTGGGCGGGATGGCCCACACCGCGGTGCGGCTCGCCGTTCGCACCCCCAACGGGGCCACGGTGAAGGAGGCCCGTCTGGAGAGGGGTGACACCGTGCTGGCCAGCGGGGCCGACAAGGTGACCGCAGCCGTCGAGGAGCTTCTCCGTCTCGGCTTCGAAGATTTCACCCGCACCGTGGTGCTTCCTCAGGGTGACTTCGCCCGTTTTCTCAACGCAACAAAGGCGGAGCGTCAGGCCCTGCTCCGGGGGATCCTCGGTCTCGAGGTCTACGGCCGGGTCCGGGACCTGGCCATCCAGAGACAGGCGGTGGCCACAGCCAAGGCAGAGGCCGCCAAGGGCCGCCTCGCCGGCCTCGACGTGCCCGCTCCCGACGACCTGGCAGCCTCGAAGACCCGTGTCGAGGCCTTGGAGACCCTGGCCAGGTCGGTGACCGAGCAGGAGAAGGAGCTGGAGGCTATCGCCGTCGAGATGTCCAGGGCCGAGGAGGTGGTGCGTCGTCTCGAGGACGCCGGGTTGCGTCTGAAGCGCGTCAACCCTCCCGACGACCTCGAGGAGCTGGGGGAGATGGTGCGTCGCGCCAAGGAGGCCCTGGCCGACGCCGAGGAGGCCCATAGTGCGGCGACGACGGCGAACCGTGAGGTGTCCGACGAGATCGCCGGCGGGCCCGATCCGGAGGTCGTTGCCGTGCAACGACGCGCCCATGAGGAGCTGGCCCGCATCGCTGCCGATCTGGAGACCCTCGACCCCGCACCGGCGATGGCCGCACTCGAGGGCGCGGAGACCCGTCTCGTCGACGCCAAGGACACCGCCTCCGCGGCCCAGATACGGCGCGACGATCTCAGGGTGAAGGGCATGCTGCCTAACCGACAGAGATCACCGGGCGGCAACAGGCGGCGAAGCCGGCTGTTGACGGTCCGGTGCATCGACGGGTTGGGCGTCTCTCTGTGGCATGCCGCCGAGCGATGCAAGCGTTCGCTGTAACTCACTGAAGCCCTCGGTGACCTCGCCACTCGACGTGAGGACGATTCTGCGATAGAGGAAACGAGGCGCAAGAGTTTTTTCCATCTTTGCGGCCACCCACGCCGCCAGCTTACCTCGTGAACTCATTCGTCCAGGGCTGTCGGTAAAGAACGCATGCACGAGCAGAATTGACAAGTGCGCTTCGTCTTCTAGTACCGGCCAGAGCTTCAGAACATTAGTCGAAGGATGCTTCTGCTTCGTTTCGACTTCCAGCACAAGTGTCCGGCCAGAGGGCAACACCGCCGTTCCGTCCACCCGGCCCCACTCGCCAAGGCTAAGCCGCTCGTCGGAGAACTCAACGCCGAGGCGCTGCGTCAACACCTCGCGCACTAGAAATTCTGGACCACGTGCCATTGTCTATGAGACGCCCAAACGCGAGAACTCAGGGGCGCGACGAAAGTTAGGTGTCGTTTGGCTCACTGAACAACCCAAGATATAGATTGGCAAGCAAGATAGCTATGCCAAACAGCAGTCCACCTACACCAATATAGGTAAGCAGTTCTGTCATTGGGTGTGCATGTGCCGCGTCTCTGCCTGTAGACGGCGCAACAATAAACATCGTGAGCCAAGCGAGCGGATAAAGGCCGCCAAGGCCGATAAATACTGCTGTGATTGTCTTGAATCGTTGCTTGAGGGTAGACGCCGAAACAAGCAGCAATAAGCCGATAGAAAAAGCGGCTATTCCTGTGGCGTGAAAATGCGCTCGTTGCGCATAGCGCCATATCTTTTCAGGGCTTTTCGCATCATGAACCTCTGGGTGCGCAGCAATTCCTTGAGCCACATACGTTTCAAAAAAAGCCTCGTTGACCCCAAAGGTTACGCCAAGACCAATACCGAAGAGCAAACCAAGCATTACTAATGCAAGACCAAGTTTTAGGCTTGCGAAGTTGTTGGTCATTGAGTTCCCCAAGACACCTAACAAATGATTAAGCGGTTCCGTATATCATGCCGCCATTTGATATCACACGCCCCGGCTCGTGGCAATAACTATCTGTTTTGACTGGCGGCGCCTGTCTGTATAGCATACAGAATCTTCAGGATAACTAGGCTAGGATGCCATGCTCGAACCGCTCCCCATCGAACTCTCCTGTCGCTACGAGAACGAGCTGAAGCAACGCGGGATCGCAACCCAACTCTGGGCTCCCTATAAGAAGTGGCTGCGCTATTACTGGGATTTCTGCCATAAGTACGACTATCCGCCGAACGCCCGGCAGAGTTTTCCGCCGTTCGCCGCGAAACTCCGCAGTAAGCGGCAGTCCGATGTCCAGCGCAAGCAGGCGCAGCAAGCCATTTCACTCTACTACGCTTTTGTGGCGCCTGATCTTCGCGGCGGAACTGAGCCGCCCGGAGAAAGTGCGGTGCAGCATTCGAACCAGGCTCCTGCGGCTGACGCGGATGCTTTGCACCCGCTTAAAAAAATCGTCATGAGCGCACCGGCGGTTGACCCTATCCATAGAACGCCGCCGGACAAACGACAAGACCAAAAGCCAGGCCAATCGCAGGATTCTTTGCAACGAAATCTGCGGGAGAGCCACGTCGCAGGGGTTCAACCTCCACGCGCTACGGGGGAACGTTTGATCGTCCCTGCTGAGCAAACTATTTCGCGGCCGGCAGCGAGTTCAAAATGGACGGGTGCGAGTTGGGTGGCGGTTTACGATCGGCTGCACGCCGCTATCAAAATCAGACACTATTCCCCTAAAACGTGGCAGGTGTACAAATCGTGGACGCGGAAATTTCAGACCTTCACGCGCAGCAAGGACCCCGAGCACGGGTCGATGGAGGACGTTAAGGCCTATAGACAAAAAAGTGGCGGTCTCGAGCCAGAATCAAGCGTTCAATGCGCTGCTGTTTCTGTTTAGCCACGTTCTCGAGAAAGAGTTCGGGAAGGTAGAGGGCGTCGTGCGTGCCAAGCGCACGAAATACATTCCGGTCGTATTGTCGAGGGCGGAGGTCGATCAGGTGATCCGCTTTCTTGAATCGCCTTGCGTCATCCATAGCCCTACCGAGAGTGGTTTGCTAGACTCTAAGGTATACATCTAACCACCCGGCGGGAGGGGTCTATGCCGCA
>JAKEHF010000063.1 GCA_022615295.1 Actinomycetota bacterium
CAGGATGGCTCCGATGGAGTCTTCGAATACGAGGGGGACAAATGAGGCTCCGACCACCACGGAGGGGAGGACGAAAGGGACGGTCACCAGTGCCATGGCGAGACGTCGCCCCGGGAAACGGAACACCGAGATCGCCCAAGTCAGGGGTGCCGCAGCGAGGAAGGTCAGCACCGTCGAGACGATCGCCTGCCACAGGGTGAACCAGCCCACCCTGAGCAGCCGTGTCTGCAGACCCGTGGATCCGGCGCCGGTCTCGGCGAGCCCGATGAGGAGGATCCTCACCACCGGGTAGAGGAAGAAGTAGCCGAGGAAGAGGAGGGGTGGGGCGACCAGGGCGACCCACCCCCACCGCACCCGGCGGAGACGTCTCATCCGGATTGCATCACCGTCACCCACTCGTCGATCCAACGGTCCCGGTTGGCTGCGATGACGTCCGGGTCGAGACGGGCCGGGTCGTCGGGGATGACGGCGTGGGTGGCGAAGACCGCAGGGAGCTCCGCCTCGTCGTTCACCGGGAACACGAACCAGCTCTCCGGCACCAGGGTCTGGAACTCGACGCTGAGCATGTAGTCGATCAAACGGCCGGCGAAGTCCTCGTGCTCGGTCCCGGAGAGGATCCCGGCGTACTCCACCTGCCGGTAGCAGCCGTCGGTGAGCACACCGGTCGGAGCGGTGTCGGTCGGCTCCTCGGCGAACATCACCTCGGCCGGTGGCGACGAGGCGTAGGAGACGACGAGGGGCCGATCGCCGCCATATCTGGTGAAAGACCCGTAGTAGGCGTCGTCCCAGCTCGAGGTGATCTCGACCCCGCCGTCACGAAGATCGGCCCAGAAGTCGAGCCAACCCTCCTCGCCATAGTGCTCGATCGTCGCCAGGACGAAGGCCAGGCCGGGGGACGAGGTGGCAGGGTGTTCGACGGCGAGGAGAGACGCCATTGTCCGGAGATCGTCGAGCGTCTCGGGCAACGACATGGCGTTCTCCTTGAACCAGCCGATGTCGTAGTTGACACAGACGTCGCCGTAGTCGATCGGGGTCACCACATTGTCTTCTCTCACCAATGCCGGGTCGACGGTGTCGATGCCGTCGGCCCGATAGGGCACGAAGATGCTTCCGTCGATGGCACGGGACAGGAAGGTGTCGTCGACACCGAAGAGCACGTCGGCCAGGGGGTTGTCCAAGGTGAGGACGGCCTGGTTGACCATGGCCCCGGCGTCGCCGGCCGCGATCACCTCGACCTCGACCCCGGTGGCCTCGGTGAACCCGGCGAAGGTGTCATCGGTCACCGCCGCTTTGAAAGAGTCGTAGGAGAGCAGGGTGATCGTCTCGGGCGGGTCCGGTGTGGTGCAGGCGACGAGTAGCAGGATCGCCGTCAGGGTCGCGGGGGTATGTCTTCTCATCAGTCACCTCTCTTCGGGAGCCGATGAGACGAGTCCCTGCGCCGGTATTACCCGTATCAGGTTCTAGCGGTCGGAGTCTTTCAGACTCCCTCTCAGCCCGGTATCACCGAGCTCCCGTGACCACAAGCCTAGTGACCCGGCTCGTGATCAGACGGGCCCGATCACCACCACGGTGTTGTGGCCACCGAATCCGAACGAGTTGGAGAGGGCGGGGCCGGGCAGCCAGGTTCTGGGCTCGCGGACGATGTCGTGGAGCGGTATCTCCGGATCCTGGTTGGCCAGGCCGACGTTCGGTGGGAGCTCGCCACGACGTATGGCCTCCACCACCATCGCCGCCTCGATGGAGCCCGAGGCCCCCAGACCGTGGCCGGTGGTCCCTTTGATGGAGCTGAGCGGCGGTTGTCTGTCGCCGAAGATGCGGGCGATAACTTGACCCTCGGTCCGGTCGTTGAGGTCGGTCCCGGTGCCGTGGGCGTTGATGTAGGAGACCTCTCCGGGCTCGATGCCGGCATCCTCCAGCGCGAGACGTATCGCCCGTTCTGCCCCGTCGCCCTGGGGATGGGGAGCGGTGATGTGGTGGGCGTCGGCCGTCGAGGCGGCGCCGAGCACCTCGGCGAGGAGTTGGGCTCCCCGAGCCCGGGCCCGACCCTCCTCCTCGAGGACGAGGATCGCAGCACCCTCACCCATGACAAAGCCGTCGCGTTCACGGTCGAAGGGGCGGGCGTAACCCGACGGTGACAATGCCCGGGCAGAGCGGAACCCCTCCTGGGCGGTCCGGCGGGCCGCGGCCTCGGCGCCGCCGACAATGGCCACGTCGGCGTACCCCCATTGGATCTGTCGGAGACCTTCCAGGATGGACTGACTCCCCGCGGCGCAGGCCACCACCGGTGTCGTCACCTGACCACTGAAACCGTATTTGATCGAGATGGCGGCGGCGGCGGCATTGGCCATCATCATCGGGACGAGAAACGGGGAGACACGGGGCTCGTCCGAGTCGGACTCGTGGACCAGCTCTTCGAGCGACTCGAGCCCGCCGATGCCCGATGCCACCGAGACCGTGACACGTGTCGGGTCGATGGCCAGGTCTCCGGTCTCGTTGATGGCCTCGTCGGCGGCGACCAGGGCGAACTGGGTGAATTTGTCGAGCCGACGCGCCTCACGGCGGGGGATCCAGTGCTCCGGGTCCCAGTCGGGCACCAGTCTCGGGGCGGGCCCGGGTGGGTTCTGCAGACCCTTCCAGAGATCGTCGACGCCGATGCCCGGCGCGGCCAGCGCCCCGACCCCGGTGACCACGACCCTTGTCTTCGTCATCGCAGGGATTGTGCCCCAACTCTCAAGATGAGAGAACCGAGCGCTGCAACCGTCGCATTCCCGCCAGCCACTTCTCGTAGTCGTTGGCCTTGTTCTGGATGTACCGCTCGACCTCGGGATGGGGGAGGATGAGGAAACGCTCCTCTCCCAGCCCGTCGACCACCGCCTCGGCGACCTGGGCAGGCTCGATGAGGCTGGGCCGGATCAGCTCCTCGAGACCGGTCATGTCCTCGACCAGGGGGGTCCTGACGAACATCGGGCAGAGACAGCTCACCTTGATCCCGCGGTCGCCATAGGTGACCGAAAGCCACTCGGCGAGTGCGACAGAGGCGTGTTTGGTCACCGAGTACTGCGCGGCCCCGATGTTGGAGAGCAGACCGGCCGCCGAGGCGGTGCAGAGGAGATATCCCTCCCCCCTGGCAAGCCATCCCGGGATCAGGAAGCGGGCGGCGTGGACCTGCGACATCAGGTTGACCTGCCACATCCGGTCCCAGGTCTCCGGGTCGTCCTGCTCGCTCCCCGCATGGCCGTAGCCGGCGTTGGCGCAGAACAGGTCGATGACCCCGTCGCGGTCCTCCGTCATCTCTATGAGGCGGTGGTTGGCCTCGGGGTCGGATACGTCGACCTCGAACGGCACCCCGCCGACCTCCTCCGCCACCCGGCGGGCGCGGTCGGGGTCGATGTCTGCGATGACGAGCGACCGCGGGCCCTCAGTGGCGAACCGACGGGCAAGGGCCTCCCCGTT
The DNA here is from genome assembly GCA_022615295.1 of Actinomycetota bacterium. Lineage (GTDB taxonomy): Bacteria > Actinomycetota > Acidimicrobiia > Spongiisociales > ZC4RG35 > ZC4RG35. The sequence continues at coordinate 3,454 of JAKEHF010000063.1, forward strand.
GCCGGAGCCACCGCCGGTGATCACGACGATCTTGTCGCTGATGTGCACGATTCTGAGCCTAGGTAGTCAGAATCGGGCAGCGTTGAGGAGGTCGGCGCCCCCTTCGATGGTCGGGATCAGCCCCAGCGACTGGGGAAGGAGATGCTCGTTGTAGAAACGGGCGGTGTTCACCTTCTCGGAGAGGAAATCGGCGTCGAAATCGGCCGGGCCCTTCTTGGCTGCCACCGCCGACACCGCCATGAGCCACCCTCCGACCACAATTCCGAACTGGCGGAGATATGGGGTGGCGGCGGCGAGGACCGGATCGAGGTCACCCTCGGCGAGACGGGCCCCCAACCATGCCGAGGTCCCGGCGAGACCATCGATGGCGTCGGCGAGCGAATCACGGGTTGCCTCGAGATCGTCATAGTCGGCCAGCTCGTCGAGCACGGAGCTCATCGTGGTGAGCAGTCGGGCCACCACGGCCCCGTCCGCCAAGGGGAGCTTGCGGAGGACCAGGTCCATGGCCTGGATGCCGTTGGTGCCCTCGTAGATGGGTGCGATCCGGATGTCACGGAAGTGCTGTGCGGCACCGGTCTCCTCGACATAACCCATCCCACCGTGGACCTGGATCCCCAACGAGGTCATCTCGACACCGAGATCGGTGCTCCACGCCTTGACTATCGGGGTGAGGAGGGCGATGTGGTCCGCGGCCGACTCCCTCTCCGCCGCCGTCCCGCCGTGGAGCATCAGATCGCCCTGCTGGGCGGTGTAGTAGAGGAGGCAGCGCATGGCTTCGGTGTTGGCCCTCATGGTGAGGAGCATGCGCCGGACGTCGGGATGCTCGACTATCGGCACCGGCTGGTGACCACCGGGAGGCCGGCCTTGGACCCTCTGTCGTGCGTAGGCCAGGGCCCTCTGATAGGCGCGCTCCGACAGGGCGAGACCCTCCATGCCCACGCCGATGCGGGCGGGGTTCATCATGGTGAACATGTTCCGCATCCCCTCCATCTCATCGCCGACGAGGTAGCCGACAGCGCCCTCACCGGAGTCGCCAAACGAGATGACACAGGTCGGTGAGGCGTGGATGCCGAGCTTGTGCTCGATGGAGACGATCTTGTAGTCGTTGCGTGGCCCCGGGTTCCCCTGCTCGTCGGGGAGGTACTTGGGGACGAGGAACATCGATATGCCCTTGGTGCCTCGGGGACTGTCCGGGGTCCGGGCGAGGACGAGGTGGATGACGTTGTCTGTGAGGTCTTGGTCACCCCAGGTGATGAAGATCTTTGTGCCGAAGAGCCGATAGCTGCCGTCGGGTTGCGGGACGGCCTTGGTGCGGACGGCGCCCAGGTCGGAACCGGCCTCGGGCTCGGTGAGGTTCATGGTCCCGGACCACTCGCCCGTTACGAGCTTCTCCAGGTAGCGGCTCTTCAGCTCGTCGGAGCCGTGGGTGCGCACCGCCTCCACCGCCCCATGGGTGAGAAGGGCGCAGAGGGAGAAGGCGAGGTTGGCCGACTTGAACATCTCCTCGATGACCACTCCGACGACATATGGGAGTCCGCCGCCGCCCCAGTCGGCCGGCATGTGGGCCGCCGCCCATCCGGCTTCGACATACAGCTCGTATGCCTCCTTGAACCCGGTTGGGGTGCGCACCTGGCCGTCGGGCCCGAGCACTGATCCCTCTAAGTCGCCGACACGGTTCAGGGGGGAGATCACCTCTGTGAAGAACCGTCCTGCCTCGTCGAGCACGGTGGACACGGTGGCCGGGTCGGCGTGCTGATAGCCGTTGAGTTTGGAGATCCGCTCCAGATCGGCGACGTGGTTCAGCGTGAAACGCATGTCGGCGAGCGGAGCCACGTACTCGGACATGGCCTGGATCGTACCGCTGGGGATCAGATGAGGAGACGGTCGACCAGGTCGGGGAGGATCTCGCCGATCGAGGCGTCGATCACCACCTGGGCGAACCTGTCGACGTCGGTCTCGCCCCGGTTGATGATGACGATCGGCAGGGATAGATGCGAGGCTCGGTAGACGATCTCGGCTGCGGGCCAGACCGAGACCGTGGAGCCCACCACCAGCACGGCGTCGGAGGTGAGAAGGAAGAGCCCGGCTTTCCTCTGCTCCTCAGTAGGGAGCATCTGGCCGAACATCACTGTGTCGGTCTTGACCAGACCGCCGCAGTCTGGGCAGTGGGGGTCCTCCTCACCGTCCTCGACCCAGCCCAGGACCGTCTCCGTTGGCCAGCCCCGGCCACAGTCGAGACAATGGGTGTTGCGGACGTTGCCGTGCAGCTCGGCGACGACTTCGTCGTCCAGCCCCGACATGTGATGGAGACCGTCGACGTTCTGAGTGACCACACCGGCTAGCCGACCCGCCCGGTGGAGACGTGTGATGGCGTGATGACCGGGGTTGGGCGTCACCGTGGAGCGGGCGCCCCACAGCTCCCCCTCGAGATGCATCTTCCACCCTCTGATCCGGAGCTCGCGGCTCGAGTGGTAGCGCTGGATGGTGAAGTCGTCGGGATCGACCCTGGTCCACAACCCGTTCGGCCCCCGGAAGTCCGGTATCCCCGACTCGGTGCTCAATCCGGCTCCGCTGAACACCAGGATCTTTGGCGCCGCCGCCAACACCCGATAGGCCCTGTCGATGATCTCCACCATCTGACGCTACCTCAGGCAATACGGCCCCCTATAGGGGGACGATCTCTCTCCGGAAAGCTCGGAATAGGCTGGAGATATGGCAGAGACCAATCCGCAGACGGCCTCCGTGGGCAAGGGCCACGATCCGGAGCGTCATCTCGGATCGCTCAAGACTCCCATATACGAGACCTCTACGTTCGTCTTCGAGAGCGCCGCCGCCGGCAAGCGGTACTTCGAGATCGTCTACGGGGGCGCCGAACCCAGCCCCGGCGAGGACCCTGGCTACAGCTACAGCAGGCTGGACGCCCCGAATCTCAGAGTTGCCGAGGAGCGTCTCGCCTATTGGGAGGAGACCGAGGATGCCCTGGTGTTCAACGCAGGGATGGCCGCCATCGGCACCTTGTTTCTCACCCTGCTCCGACCCGGCGACGTGGTGATCTACTCCAGCCCGGCCTATGGGGGAACGCTGACCCTTCTCCGGGGGCTGATGACAGAGATCGGTGTGATCGCCAGGGCCTATGGCCCCGCCACCACTGGGGACGGTCTGGCTGATCTCGTCGGCGACGACCGTCTGAGCATGGTGTACGTCGAGACTCCTGCGAACCCGACCAATGACATCTATGACATCGAGATGCTCTCCGCGTTGGCCACGGAGCACGGGGCGGTCACCGTCGTCGACAACACCTTCCTCAGCCCGGTGTGGCAGAAACCGGTGCGTCACGGCGCCGATCTCATCGTCCACTCCGCCACCAAATACCTGGGGGGGCACAGCGATCTGACCGCCGGGGTGGTCTGTGGGCGGGCCGATCTGATCGAGCGTCTCCGTCACACCCGCTACGAGCTGGGCACCACGGCCCAACCCGCCACCGCCTGGCTGCTCACCCGGAGCCTCGAGACGTTGCAGATAAGGGTCGAGCGTCAGACGGCGACGGCGACCTCGGTGGCCGCCTTCCTCGCCGAGCATCCCAAGGTGGAGACGGTGAGCCATCTCAGCTTGCTCGGTGCGGACGACCCACGTCATGACATCTTCAAGCGTCAGTGCACCGGGCCTGGGGCGATGATCAGCTTCATAGTCACCGGTGGTGAGGAGGCCGTCTTCAGGATGCTCGACGCGATGAGAGTTGTCCGGCTCGCCGTATCCCTGGGAGGGACCGAATCGCTCGCCTCACATCCTTGGACGATGAGTCATGCCCTGATGCCCGCCGAGGAGAAGACGAGGATCGGGGTGTCACCGGGTCTGGTCAGGCTGTCGGTGGGGGTCGAGAGCCCTGACGACTTGATCGCCGACCTCGGTCAGGCATTGGACCGTGTCTAGTCCATTTGACATCGGGAGTAGGTCGCTCAACCCATTATGACCACTCCTAGTGGCCAATAGCTTTACACCTCACTTGGGGCAGGCCGGGAGACGTGAGATGAGGGAGATGACACGTGAAGAAGGCGCTGCTCTTCGTGGCCACGTTCACACTGGTTCTCACTACCGGGGTCGCCGTGGCCTTCATGACCACTCCCGG
>JAKEHF010000244.1 GCA_022615295.1 Actinomycetota bacterium
ACAACCAACGGGATAAAAGCCCGCTGCTCTACCAAATTGAGCTAGAGACCCAAGGAACGGCGCAGGCTGCGACGCCGAGACAGGATACCGGTACCGGCTTGTGATCGAGCAGGGTTCAAGCAAGACGCCGCCTGGTACGGTTCTGTCATGTTCGACGTCTACGAGGGCTGTAGGACGGTCACCAATGGAGGCTTCTCGCTGACCGTCGCCGACCACGGTGCGCGGGACGGCGTACCCGTGCTCATGGTCCACGGTTTTCCCGATTCCGCCCGGCTGTGGCGACACCAGATCCCCGTGCTGGTCGAGCATGGCTATCGGGTGATCGCTCCCGATCTCCGCGGGTATGGACGATCCGACAAGCCCCAGGCGGTCGAAGACTGTGCCATCACGGTTCTCGCCGGGGACATGACCGCCATCCTCGACGACGCCGGGGTCGAAAGGGCCCACTATGTCGGTCATGACTGGGGCTCGGCCCTGGGCTGGTTCTTCGCCACCACCCAGCCACAACGGGTGAGGAGCCTGGTGGCGCTGTCCGCCGGTCACGCAGGGGGCTTCGACGCTGCAGGCGTGGTTCAGAGGGAGAAGACCTGGTACATGCTCTTCTTCCTCATCGAAGGGCTCGCCGAGAGACGACTCCCCGAGGACGACTGGTATTGGTTCAGGTCCTGGATCGGACGTCATCCCGAGATCGAGACCTGGATCGCCGACCTCTCACGGCCGGGAGCGCTCACCGCTGCCCTGAACATCTACCGGGCCAACATCGACCCGGAGTCCTGGATCAGACCGGCACGGGATCACCCCAAAGTGACGGTGCCCACCATGGGGGTCTGGTCTTCGAAGGACCTGGCGCTCACCGAGACCCAGATGACCGCCTCGGAGGAGTATGTCGCCGGCGAGTGGCGTTACGAGCGCATCGAGGGCGCCTCCCACTGGATACCCCTCGACGCACCCGATGAGCTCAACCGGATTCTCCTCGACTGGCTGTCCTTCCACTAGGCCCAAAGCCACGTGCGGCGGACAGCTCGGCCGCCAGACCGTCCATGATCAGGTTGATGTCGACGGCGACCGCGGTCACCGTGAAACCGGCTTGGTGGGCGGCGGCCGCCGCGGCGCCGCTGAGACAGTGGACCCCGGGGGCGACCCCACCGGCTCGGCAGGCGGCGATGACCCTCTCGAAGGCATCCCCCATCTCGGCGTCGTCGGCCCTCGCGTCGTAAACCGCCCCCACCTCCGCCGTCGATCCCCGCAGGGAGAGACCGAGGTCTGCCGGACCGATGTACAGACAATCCACCCCATCGACCGCCGCGATCTTCTCCGCTTCTGCCAACGCGGCGCCGGTCTCTATCTGGATCACCACGTAGGGTGTCCCCTCGAAGGCGCCGACACGTCTTGTCTGCATCCCGAACGAGCGTCGGCCCCCCGGCATGTAGCGGGTCGCGGCGACCGCCAGCTCCGCCTCCGAGACATCGTCAACTTGGGGGACGATGACACCCGCCGCCCCGAGGTCGAGGGCCCGCCCGATCGGCACCGGGTCGACGGCCTCGACCCGGACCAGGCCGGGGACGTCGTAGTGGGCCATGACAGTGAACACCGAGGCGTCGAGTGACGACAGCGCCACGCCGTGTTGGGTGTCGAGGACGATGAAATCGGGTCGGGTGGCGGCCGCGGCGTCGACGATCGCCGGATGCCCCGTCACCGACCAGAGGCCATCGAGTCGAGGGGCGTCACGGAGCTTGCCGGGGCCGGCCATGTCGGGTGAGAGTAGGGCCGGCGACGCATAGCCTGGGCAGGTGAGTGGAATCCGCTTCGGCATCAGCGAGCTGCCGCCCGACGGCGTTGACCCCGGCGTATTCCTCGACGAGCTGGCCACCCAGGGTCATCGGGCCCTGGAGCTGCCCTTCACCAAGGACTTCCCGTGGAAGGAGAGACAGTGTGAGAACTTTGGCGTCCTCGCCGCCCAGCGCGACCTGAGACTCTCCGTACATGCCCCCTACTTCGCCGGATTGACCCTCCCCGAGGAGGACCGGGGAAAGCAGTCCCTGGCCGCCCTGGAGCACACGATGAAGCTGGGCAAGTGGCTCGGGGCGCCGGTGATCGTGGCTCACTTCGGGTCCAACTACGACGAGGAGCCCGACGTCCTCATGGACCGGATCAGAAGTCGTCTCGACTACGTAGCACCCAAGGTCGAGACGCTCGGGGTTGGTCTCGGTCTGGAGACCGCAGGGAACAGGAGCTCATTCGGCAGCCTGGGGGACATCGCCCAGCTCGCCGCGGAGTACACCTTCGTCCGGCCCGTCATCGACTGGGCCCACATACACGCCATGACCGGCGGGGGGCTGACTACGAAAGAGGCATTCACCACCGTCCTCGCGGTGATACGGGACAGCTTCCCCGGGTGGATGATCAGCCCTCTGCAGGTGCAGTTCTCCGACAACATCTTCGGCGAGTCCGGCGAGATCCGTCACGTCCCCTATGGGGAGGGCACCCTCCGCGTGGCACCGCTCGTCGAGGCGGTGCTCGAGGCGGGGATGACGATGGTCCTCATCTCCGAGGCCCGTGACCCGGAGAGCCATCGGCTCATCTGGGAGGAGGCCAGGACCGTGCTCGACGGCCTGCGGGGCACCTCGGGCCGTCTCCTGCAGACGGTCGAGGCCGAGTTGCCGGGACAGGTGAGGGTGGTGAAGGACGGGGAGCGATATGTGCCCAGTGGGCTCGATCGGCCGATCACCTTCTCCAACGTCGACAAGGTCTTCTTCCCTGCTGACGGCTACACCAAGGGTGACCTCATTCAGTATTACGCCTCCGTGGCTCCGGCCCTGCTTCCCCATCTCGCCGACCGCCCCCTTTCCATGTCGCGTTACCCCGGTGGGATAGACGAGCCCTCGTTCTACGAGAAGAGGGCCCCGGGTCATCAGCCGGGGTGGATGAGGACCGTCCCGGTACCCTCCGACAGCCAGGGGGGGACGATCGAGTTCCTGGTGGCCGACGCTCCCGAGTCGCTGATGTGGTTCGCCAACATGGCCTGCATCGAGGTCCATCCCTTCCACTCCACGACCGCCGCTCTGGACATGCCGACGTGGGCCATCTTCGACTTCGACCCCACCGAGGGCTCCTCCTGGGATCAGGTGATCGCCGCCGCCAAGCTGCTCAGGGTGGCTCTGGGCCAGCTCGGTCTCCGCGGCCATCCCAAGCTCTCGGGGTCGCGTGGCCTCCACGTCTACGTCCCCCTCGATCCCGTTCACGACCACTCCCGGGTGCGGAGGTTCGTCGGGGAGGTCGGCCAATACCTTGCGGCGGCGAATCCCGACGACATCACCATGGAGTGGGACAAGCCAAGGCGGAGGGGCAAGGTCTTCATCGATCACAACCGCAACGCCTTCGGCCAGACGGTGGCCTCGGTCTACTCGGTGAGACCCCGTCCGGGAGCCCCGGTGTCGGCGCCCCTCGCCTGGGATGAGCTCGGAACCGTGGCCAACGGTGACATCACGATCGTCGACATATGGGACCGGCTATTGCGTTACGGCGACCTGTTCGCCGCCGTCCTCGAGGGTGGTCAGACCCTCGAAGCCGCGGAAGCGGCCCTCGGGCTGTCTTGATCCGGCAACCCGCCGGAAACCTCTATTGAGTAGGGTTGGGTGATGGACCTCTACGCCCGTGTCAACATCCTGGGAGGTCTCTCCGTCAGACTGCCTCACGGGCGTCTCGACGAGGCCATCGCCCTCGACAACGACCCGGTGGGGCGCGCCGTCAACTGGGCCAAGCAAGGCGTGGACTACTTACACATCGTCGATCTCGACGCCGCCGCCTATGGCGACTACCGGAATCGGGAGCTCATCGGGCGGCTGATCGAGGCTGTGGACGTTCCGGTCGAGGTGGCCGGGGGGGTCCGCTCCGAGAACGAGGCGCAACGTCTCCTCGACATGGGGGCATGGCGGATCATCATGGGCACCGCAGCCATCGAGAACCAGATCATGGTCTGGGAGATGTGCCGGGCCTATCCGGACAGAATCGCCGTCTCTCTCGACGTTCGGCATGACGAGGAGGTGGCCACCCGAGGCTGGACGCAGAACAGCGGCCGGTTCCTCGAGGAGGTGCTCATCGAGATGTCCTCTGCAGGAGTCGTGGCCTTCCTGGTGGCGGAGGCGGGTAGGGACGCCCTCCACGAGCCGCCCAACCTCCAGATACTCGCCGAGGCCCTGGCCACGGTGGAGGAGCCGGTGATCGCCGCCGGTGGGGTGAGGGACCTCGAGGACCTCCGTCAGTTCGTTCAGCTCGAATCGGCGGGACGGCGGCTCAGCGGGGTCATCGTGGGCAGGGAGGTCACCGCGGGGAGGTTCACGATCGAGGAGGCGAAAGAGGTCCTAGCCGGGAGGGGCCCACAGCGGGCCCCCGGCGGGGTCTCGGCGACCCGGACCTCGGTCGGGGTGGCCTCCTTGACGGCGGCTCTCGAGTTCTACGGGGACACTCTCGGCTTCCAGCAGGTGCGAAGCCCGTCACGGGGCGTGGTGGCCGCCGTGGTCCAGGCGGCGCCGGGTCAGGAGATCGAGCTGGTCGAGGGGGGCGCCGGCCGACCGGAGACCCTGGTCTTCCGCGTGGACGACATCCAGCGATGGAAGGACCATCTGGCCCATAAGGGAGTGGCGACAACCGCGGTCGCCGAAGGACTGGAGCTGTCCGACCCCGACGGTCTGCGGGTCAGGCTGGAGACCGCGTAGCTCAGTCTCCGGATCCGACCTGGCGGGATCC
>JAKEHF010000245.1 GCA_022615295.1 Actinomycetota bacterium
GGACCACGACATCGGCCCGCGATCAGGTGGAACTGTTGCGTCAGGTGCTGATTGGGGAATGGGGCCCCCTCAATGCCCAGTCACGCTTGGTGGCTTACTACCTCATGACGTCGGTGGACCCCAGCCAGACCTGGGGGGTGACCGCAGGCGTGCCCCCCGACTGGGTGGTCGCCCAGAAGAACGGGTTCGCCGGGATCGTGATCAATTCCGTCGGATGGGCGGATGAGCCGGGTCCGAGCCCGGGCTACGTCGTCGCCATACTCAGCCAGGGTTGGCCCGATCATCCGAGCGGCATCGCCGCGGTCGAGCGGGTGAGCCTGGTCATCGCCGAGGCCATGACCCGTTGAGGCCCGCGATCTCAGGACCGCACGAGTGGGGCGACCTCCTTGCCGAAGAGCTCGATGGATCTCAGGACCTTTTCGTGAGGGATCGTGCCCACGCTCATATGCATCTCGAACCGGTCGAGACCGAGGATCTCCTTCCAACGGAGGATCTTGTCGGCAACCGTCTCCGGGTCGCCGATCAACAAGGAGCCTTCGGGTTGACGCATTAGGTTGAACTGCTCCGGCGTCATCGGACCCCACCCCCTCTCACGGCCGATGCGCGACATCGCCACCGCATAGGAGGGATAGAAGGTCTCGATGGCCTCCTCGGTGGTCTCGGCGACCAACCCGTGGCCGTGGACCGAAAGGGGCAGGGTCGCCGGGTCGTGACCCGCCTCGGCCAGGGTCTTCCTGTACAGGTCGGTGAGGATCGTGAAACGATCCGGGCTCCCCCCGATGATTGCCAAGGCGAGCTCGAGCCCACTCTTAGCGGCCCGGACCACCGAGGCCGGTGTGCCCCCGACCGCCACCCTTATCGGCAGCCGTCGTTCCGGCCGCGGATACACGCCCTGGCCTTGGATCGGTGGTCGGAAACGGCCCGACCACTCGACGATCTCTGTGTCACGCAGCCGGACGAGGAGATCGAGCTTCTCGGCGAAGATGTCGTCGTAGTCGCTGAGAGAAAAGCCGAAAAGCGGGAATGACTCGATGAACGAACCCCGACCCACCAAGAGCTCCGCCCTACCTGAAGAGACGAGGTCGAGAGTCACGTATTGCTGATAGACACGGACGGGGTCGTCGGTGCTGAGGATCGACACCGCGGGAAACAGCCGTATGCGGGTCGTCCGACCGGCGGCGGCGGCGAGCACCACGGCCGGGCTGGAAGAGGCGAAGTCGGGGCGATGATGCTCGCCTAAGCCGTACACATCGAGACCCACTCGCTCGGCGGTCTCGATCTCCTCGATCACATGACGGAGACGCTCACCATGCGTAGGCGCCTCGACCCCCGGGGCCGGGATCGTCTCGGCGAAGCTGGTGGTGCCAAGTTCCATTTGTGTCTTTCCGTACAGGGTTGTGTACCCCAGAGGGTGCCGTATTACCTGAGGTTGCCACTTCAACGGATCCTGGTGTCCCCTTCTTCCCCAACTCATGTCTAGTCACAATGCGCGTCTCCGATATGGCCCGCAAACCGGACGATGATGCAACCGATCCTCCAGATGATGAGACGTCGTCGGGGTAAACACGAGGCCACCGGGCCGTGTCGGCATTGGCGAAAGACGGTGGCCACCAACTCGGGGCTCCAGTTCGTGTTCTGTCACATCTGCAAACACGTCAGTGTCCGTTATCTGCATGCGGTCCTCGAGGACGACATCGAGCTCCCCGAGGGGGAGTACAGCATCTCGAAGACCGGGTGAGCTCAGCCCCAGTCGGCGGTGGTCAGCTCCCTGACCAAGGCCGCCGACGGGAGGGTCAGCTCGAAGCAGGTCCAGCCGTTGCGACGCAGGTAGACCAGGTCGCCCCCCATCATCCTTGCCAGCTGACGGGCCACCGCCAGACCCAGCCCAACCGAGTCGGGCCGGTCGCCATTCGAGTTGGCCCTGTAGTAGGGGTCGAAGATGTGCTCGGCGTCGATCCCCTTCACCCCGCTGCCACTGTCGGTGACCGCCAACGTGACCGTGGCCTCGGAGTCCCTGAGCTCCATCCTGATCGTCTCCCCTCCGTAGCGGTTGGCGTTGGTGAGGAGGTTGCGGATGATCTGACGTGTGCGGAGGGTGTCCGCCCAGGCCAGTATCACGTCACCCTCGATGGATAGCTCGACCTCGAAACGGAGCGACTCGAGGACGGCACGGCACTCCTCGACCAGGTCGATGGCCGCCGACTTGATCGTCAGGTTCCCCGACTGCGCCCTCTCCGCGGTGAGGAGATCGTCGACGAGTCGGGCCACCTCGCTGCCCTGGGTCGATATGAGATCGACCATCTCGGCGATCTCCGATGTCGAGAACTTGTCCAACCCCTCGGCGAGGGTCTCGGCAAAGCCGACGACCGCGGACAGTGGAGTCCTCAGCTCGTGGCTGACGGTGGCGATAAAGCGGTCCTTGGATTTGGCGAGCTCCTCCAGGCCCTCACGGGCCGACTCCCTCTCCCAGTAGGCGGAGATCATGTCCGCGGCTCGGGTGAGGGCGGCCTCCTCGATCTCGGTCCACTGATCGTCCCGCCAGAAGTCGACATAGCCGATGGTCCCCACCCATTGGTCGCGCATCATGATTGGAGCCATCAGCTCCGCCTTGATGCTCTCACGCTCGTATCGCTCCCGGATGGGCATGGGAAGCTCGGCCACCCTCAACCGGGCCGCTCGCCCCGAGGCGAGACGCTCGGCTATCCGTGGCAACTGGGAGTAGTCGCCGTCATCGAAGGTGTCCGGTCCGGAAGGAACTGCCTCCCCGTAGGCGTCGGTGAGGATCTCCCAGGTGACGTTTCCCTCTGCATCCACCCGGTTCACATCGACGTAGACATAATCGGCCTCGGTGGCCCCGAGGAGTGCCTCCAACGCTGCGCCGAGGGGGTCGGGGTCCCGACCGGTGAGCAGGGCGTGAGAACAGGTGGCGAGCGCCTCCTGAGTCCGACGCTCGCGGGTCTGTCTTCGTGTCGCCTCCTCCAGCCGGAGAATGATCCGCCAGGTGAGCCAGACCACCAGCATCTGACCCGGGATCCCCATCATCAGCTTGCCGGTGGCGTCCGAGGGTGAGGCCTGCTCGGTGATAACCAGGAGGACCGTGTAGCCGGCGATCAGGAGTGAACAGGCCAGCACCGGCCATGTGGATTCGCCCTCCCTGGTGATGACATAGATGACCGCCATGACGATCATCGCCGCCAGGGTGATCCCCGAGTCCACACTCTCCCCAAGGGCGGCGGGGGTGAGGCTCAAGGCTCCGAACGACACGGCCACCACCGCCAATGGAAGACCGGTGTGACGGCCCCGCAGCAGCTGATAAGCGGAAACGGTCCCACTGGCCAGATAGGCGAGGAGTCGCTCGACGTCGCCGGCGATCGGATCGACCACAGCCAGTTCCATCATCGCCCCGAGCGCCGACCCAAAGGTGACGACGATCAGGGTCCACTTTCGATAGGGGGCGTTGTCGACCGGCGACGAAGACGAGGACATCCCACGGAGTATCGGCGTTTGGCAAGAAGGGGTTGAAGGGTCGCTAGACCCTGGAGACAGCGGGAATGATCTCCTCACCATAAGCCCGGAGGGTGCCCTCCTGGTCGTCATGCATCAGATAGATGCCGAACTGGTCCACACCCATGTTCCGGAGCAGTGAGAGCTTCTCGACGTGGTCCTCGACCGTGCCCAGGATGCAGAACCGATCGACTATCTCATCCGGAACGAAGTCGGTCGAAGGATTGCCTGTCTTCCCGTGGTGGTCGTAGTCGTACCCTTCACGGCCCTTTATGTAGTCGGACAATGCCTTGGGGACCTTGGTCTCGTCCTCGCCATACCGTTTCACCATGTCAGCGACATGGTTCCCCACCATCCCCCCAAACCAGCGGAGCTGGTCCCTCTGATGGTCGAGGTCGTTGCCGACGTAGGCCGGCGCCACGACACATATTGCGATCGACTCGGGGTCCCGACCCGCCCCGGCCGCAGCCTGGCGGACGGCGCCCATGGTCCACTCCAGGACCTGGGGATCGGCCAGCTGGAGGATGAACCCGTCGGCGTGCCTGCCGATGGCGTCGAGGGCCTTGGGCCCGTAACCGGACACCCACATCGGGAGATCCCATCCCTCGGTGA
>JAKEHF010000064.1 GCA_022615295.1 Actinomycetota bacterium
GAGGAGTGGCTCGTGATCGTGGCGGTGGTGGCGTCGGTGATCGCACTCGCCTTCTATCTGAGGGTGATAGTGGCGATGTACATGGAGGACGAGACCGCCGACGGCCCGTACGTCCCAATCACCGTCCGCGCCGTGGTCACCCTCGCCGTCCTGGCAACGATCATCTGGGGGATCTTCCCGGGGTCGCTCCTCAACCTCACCTCGGATGCCTTCCCGTTATAGGGCCTTGGTCATCACGGGGGTCTGCTCCCTCGTTCTCGTCCCCGCGATGGCGGCGTCGGCCGCAGAGACGACCAACTCCGAGATAGTCCTGGTCCGTGAGAACGACGTCGTAACCGAAGACCTCTATGCGGCAGCCGTGGCCATCAGGGTGGTGGGGGCCATCGATGGCGACCTGATGGCGGTGGCCGCCGAGCAGGTCGTGATCGAGGGCACCGTCACCGGATCGGTGACTGTGGTCGCCCCCCGGGTCGTTGTGAGCGGCGACGTCGGCGGCTCACTGCGTGTCGTCGCCCGGGAGGTCTCCGTCACCGGGTCGATCGGACGAGACATCGTGGCCACCGCCTATCGCCTCGAGCTCGGGGCGGGGTCGCGCGTCGACTCCGACGTCCTTGCCTGGGTCTACGGCATGAAGGCTCTCGGCGCCATCGGCGGCGATCTGACGGGGTCGCAGCGGGGTCTCGACCTCGCCGGCTCGGTCGCCGGCGATGTGGACGTCAACGTCGCCCGTCTCCACATAGTCGACGACCTGACCGTGACGGGCGATCTCGGCTATCGGTCCGACGGCGTGGCCGAGGGTTTGGAGAGTGCCGAGGTCGCCGGGGCCGTGGTCAAGAAGGACATCCTTCCCCCAAACATCAGGGTCAGGGCGTTGGGTCTCTTCGCCCGGATCCTGGCCGTGGTCTTTGTTGCCATCGCCGCGGTGACCACCGTGTGGGCATGGCCCGGAGCCACCAGATCGGCAGCAATGACGGTGAGGAGCCGGCCATGGCGAAGCTGGCTGTATGGGGCCGCCATCGTCTTCTCCCCGCTGCTGGTGGTCCTCGGCGCCATCGCCATCCTGAGTTTCGCCCCGCCGGCGGCAGCCCTTCCCCTTCTCGCCTTGGTCATCCCGCTGACCATGGCTTTGATCGGGCTGGTCCTGGTCCTCTCCCTGGTAGCCGGGGTGCCGGTGGCGGCCTGGGTGGGGGAGCGGCTCAACCGTCGCTGGGGACCGTTGGGCGCAGTGATCGCCGGCTCGGCCGTCCTCGGTCTCGGTTGGTGTCTCCCGTTGATCGGCTGGCTGGTGCCCTTGGTCGCCCTACCCCTTGGTCTCGGCGCCTGGCTCCTGAGCCGCTCCCCTTAGTCGTCGGAGACGGTGGCCTGATCGACCAGATCGGGTATCTGGTCGGCGAGACCCTCGAAGGTGTCGTAGAGATAGCCCAGACTGACGTGCCCGCAGTCCCCACATACCGTCCGTTGCAGACCCGCGTTGTTGGTGATGTTCACCTGCTCGTGTTTGCAGGGCTCCGGTGCCTCACGATGTCTGAAGGAAGCCGTCCACATCTCTCTGTTTTCCCTTCTCCTCTCCGCATAGACATCGACCGAGGCACCACCCGGGTTGGGAGTCAAACTCAGCTGACCCACAGTGACTAGTCATGGGCCTGCACTCTGTCCCAACAGCGTCGCAGGCCGCTTATCGTCATGGTGATGGTCACCGATCTATTCGAGCGCCCGATACGCGATCTCCGGATCTCGGTGACCGACCGCTGCAACTTCCGGTGCATCTACTGCATGCCACGGGAGGTGTTCGGACCCGATCACCGCTTCCTCCCCCGCGAGCAGCTGCTCACGTTCTCCGAGATCGCCACCCTGGCCAGGGTCTTTGTCGCACGCGGAGTGCAAAAGGTGCGTCTCACGGGTGGCGAGCCCCTGCTCCGCAAGGGTATGGAGCGTCTCGTCGAGATGCTGGCGGCCATCGCGGGCGTCGACGATCTCACCCTGACGACCAATGGCTCCCTGCTCGCCCGGAAGGCGCAGAGCCTGGTCGACGCCGGTCTCGACCGGGTGACCGTCAGTCTCGACGCAATGGACGACGAGACATTCATGGCCATGAACGACGTGGGTTTCCCCGTGGCGGTCGTGCTCGAGGCCATTGAGGTGGCTTCGGCCTGTGGTCTCGGGCCGGTCAAGGTCAACTGTGTGGTGCAGCGCGGGATCAACGAGCATGCGATCCTCGACATGGCCCGCCACTTCAAGGGGTCAGGGCACATCGTGCGCTTCATCGAGTACATGGACGTGGGGAGCACCAACGGCTGGCGTCTCGACCAGGTGGTGCCGGCGGCCGAGATCGTGGCCGCCATCCACAAGGTGTTCCCTCTGGAGCCGGTTCCCCCCAACTACCCGGGGGAGGTCGCCAACCGCTTCCGATACCGTGACGGGAGCGGGGAGATCGGTGTCATCGCCTCGGTGACCCAGCCCTTCTGCGGGTCTTGCACCCGGGCCCGGATCTCGGCCGAAGGGATGCTCTACACGTGTCTCTTTGCCTCGTCGGGGACCAGTCTCCGCGACGTGATGCGCACCGGTGGCGATGTCGCCAGGGTCCTCGACGAGGTCTGGGAGAAACGCGAGGACCGATATTCGGAGGACCGGTCGGCGCACACACCCCGGCTCGTCGTCCCCGTCGAGATGAGCTACATCGGCGGTTGAGACGGCCCGAGCAAAATGTCGGGATGCGACGGGTCACGGCCCAGTTCCTCAAGCATCCCGACATCCTCCATTGGGGTTTCGAGGTGATCTATCTGGGGGAGGACGAGTTCGGGACATGGACAGCCCTGCCCGCCGGGACCAGGAGATGGAAGGGCGAGACACCGGTGAGCCCGACGAGAAACGACGCGGTCTTTTGCGCTCCACATCGAAGCTGGTGGCATCTCCACTACTCCGGGGGCCAAGACGAGGCCTACACCCACTTCGTGGACATAAGCACCCCACCGAAATGGGTTGGTGTCGACCGCTACGAGATGGTTGATCTCGATCTGGATGTCGCCGTGCTCCGGGACGGGTCGGTGGTCGTCGAGGACGAGGACGAGTTCCTGGCCCACCAGGTCCTCTACGGGTACACCCAGGAGATGACCCGACGGGCCCGCGAGGAGACGGATCGGGTCGTCGCCGCCCTCACCGAGGGTGCCGAGCCCTTTTTCGACGTGGCGGGGAGCTGGCTGGATCGCTCCCGTAGCTGATCGCCCACACCTCAACGCATCAGGAGCGGGATCTCGACCTCGGCTCGGCTCAGACCACCGTGATAGCAGCGGAGCCTGCGGTCGAAACCCTTCGGTATGACGGCGATGTCGTCGGGGGGGAGCAGCACCAGCTCACCCACACGGGAGCGGGCAACGGCGCTGGGATCGGGGCCGATGAGCGTGGTGGGGTCGGTGAGCACTCCGCCGGTCTCCTCGGCGAGCCGGTCCATCAGCCCATGGTCACCCCAGAGGTTCACTCCTCGGGTGTCACCGGCGAACCTGAGACCGGTGTAATCCCGGATGATCAGCTTGTGGTCTTCGTCGAACTCGGAGAGACCGTGATCGGCCGTGCCAAGGAGGGTCACCTCCTTCGGCAATCCCCTGACCAGACCCTCCCAGACCCCCACTGCCACCTCTATCGCCTCGGTGAACTCGGGGCCGCCGAGCCCGTACACGTGCCCGGCGTAGTCGACCTGGGGAACGTAGAGGAAGATGAAACGCCCCGGTGACTCGGCGAGCTGGGTGGTCGCCACCACCATCTCCCTGGCGTCCCATGCGCCCTCGAACCGCGTTCCCCGGTAGAGCGAGGTGGTGAGCGGGCTGTCCACGAAGGCCCCGGGTTGGACGGTGATCGGCTCGATACCCGCGGCGTGGAGCCGCTCCCAGAGATTGGGGTAGGGGAGCAGCTCGGCATAGGGGTAGCGGACCACCGCCCCGGTCAGATCGACCCATTTCAGGGTGTTGACCACAAGACCCAGCTCCTCCATCCAGGCGAGATGGGCCACCTGGCCGTGAAGCGAAGGGGGGAGACCGGTGGCGATCGTGGCCAGAGAGACACTCGTGGTTGTGGGGAAGGGGGCCTCGAGGACACCGGCGACCGACGTGAGGAGGGCTTCGGCCGCGGGATGCTCGAGTTGGGCCATCCCCAGCCCATCAAAGAGCACGAGCACCACTGTCTCCTCGGCGGTGATCGGCAGCTCTGTGAGGGGCGACTCGGCCCTCCCGGTGAGACCCTGCTCGATCGCGGCGATGAGATTGACCAGGCCTCGACCATCGTACGAGGGACCGGTCATCATCGACGGCCAGACTAGAAAGCCCTGACTTCGACGGGAAACAGGCCGTGCGTATACTCGCCAGGTGCCCCGGTTTCGCCAGGAAATGAAGGGATGAGCACGTACTTCGAGAGCTATCTCACCGTAGGTGCCTTCGCCGCACTGGGGGTGGTCCTGGTCCTGGTGATGCTGGGAGTGGCCTCGGTGCTCCGACCCAACAAGCCGAATCCGGGCAAACAGCTCACCTACGAATGCGGAGTGGACCCGGTAGGCGCCGGTTGGAGTCAGACCTACGTCCGGTACTACGTGTACGGGCTTCTCTTCCTCATCTTCGACGTCGAGGCGGTGTTCATCTTTCCCTGGGCGATCAACGTCGAGCGTCTCGGGGTGTTCGGGCTGGTCGAGATGCTGGTCTTCATCGCCATCCTGGTCCTCGGTCTCGTCTATGCCATCCGCAAAAAGGTGCTCCGGTGGGAGTAGTTCAGCGCTTCGGGGTCCCCAAGCCCGTCTCCTGGCTCCTCAACTGGTCACGCAGGTACTCGCTGTGGCTCTTCCAGTTCGGTCTCGCCTGCTGTGCGATCGAGCTCATGGCCGCCTCGGGGCCCCGCTACGACTTCATGCGGTTTGGGATCATCCCACTGCCCGCCTCGCCACGTCAGGCGGACCTCATGGTCGTGGCCGGGACGGTCACCGACAAGATGGCTCCCTCGATACGACGGCTCTACGAGCAGATGCCCGAGCCCAAGTACGTGATCTCGATGGGGTCGTGCGCCAATTGCGGCGGTCCCTACTGGGATTCCTACTCCGTCACCAAGGGGGTGGACCAGATCATCCCGGTTGATGTCTACGTGCCGGGATGCCCTCCACGGCCCGAGGCCCTCATGGACGGGATCGTCCTGCTCCAGAAGTTGATCCAGGACGAGGACATCAAGGAGAAGTGGAACCAGCGTGACCTCGAGCCCGTCTGAGACGACCACCCATCCGCTCCAGGAGTACGCGGATCTGGTCGCGGAGACCGTGGGAGGAGAGGCCACTGTGGCATTCGACGCGATCAAGGTCGTGGTGCCCCTCGACAGATGGGTGGACGTTCACGTCACCGCGCGAGACCGGCTGGGGCTGGTCTTCTTCTCGTGGCTCTCGGCCATCGACTGGGCCAACGAGGTCGCCGTCGGGGACCCCCCGGGGGAGACGGTCGAGGAGCGTTTCGAGCTCCTGACGAGCCTGGGCGATGTCACGGAGGGGCGTCGGGTCACCTTCTCGGCGACCGTCGACAAGACCTCACCGGTGGTCCCGACGCTGGTCGAGGTCTACGCCGGGGCCAACTGGCACGAGAGAGAGGCCCACGAGATGTTTGGCATCGTCTTCGAGGGCCATCCCAACCTGACCCACCTGTACCTGCCCGAGTCCTTCATCGGGAACCCGCTGCGCAAGAGTTTTCCCCTCCTCAGCCGTGAGGTGAAGCCATGGCCGGGAACGGTCGACGTCGAGGGCATGCCGGGCATTGCCGACGACGAGCCCACGACCGAGAACCCGGAGGCCTGATGACCATCGACGCCGACACGATCAGGCATCTCAGCGAGGTATCGGTCTCGGTCGAGCTGCAGACCGAGGACATGACTCTCAACATCGGCCCACAGCACCCGTCGACACACGGGGTGCTCCGTCTCGTCGCCAGGGTGGACGGGGAGCGCTGCCACGACGTCCAGCCCGTGATCGGGTACATGCATCGGGGCTACGAGAAGCTCTCGGAGGTGCGCACCTACCCCCAGATCACCACGATCGTCAACAGGATCGACTGGGTGGCAGGGTACGCCAACGAAGTCCCCTTCATCGTGGCCGCCGAGAAGTTGATGGGTGTCGAGGCCCCGGAACGGGCCCAGTACATCCGGCTGATCCTCACCGAGATGGCCCGGATGGCGTCACACCTGGTGTTCATGGCCTCCTACCCGCTGGAGCTGGGTGCAGCGACGCCGCTGTTCTTCGCCCTGAGGGAACGGGAGCGGGTGCTCGACCTTCTCGAAGGGGTGACCGGGGGTCGTTTCCACCCCAACTTCAACCGGATCGGCGGGGTCAAACCGGCCTATGGCGCGGGGTCCTCGACCAGGAAGATGATCCAGGACCTGCCGGCGGGTTTCCTCAAGGACACCCGGGACGCCATGGGCCGGGTGCTCGGGGTCTGCGATGAGCTCGAGGATCTCGTGGCGGGCAACGAGATCATCCTGGCCAGGACCAAGGGGGTCGGGATCCTGCCACCCGAGGTGGCCGTCTCCTATGGGGTGTCGGGCCCGAACCTGAGGGCGTCGGGTGTCTCGTTCGATCTCCGGCGGGCGGAGTCCTATCTACCGTACGAGAGCTTCGATTTCGATGTGATCACCGGTGAGAACGGCGATTGCTGGGACCGGTGGTGGGTCAGACTCCAGGAGATACGGGAGGCGGCCCGGATCATCGTCCAGGCCGTCGACGGGATCCCCGCCGGGCCGCTCCAGGCCAAGGTGCCCAAGATCATCAAGGTGCCCAAGGGCGAGACGTATGTGCGGGCGGAGAACCCCAAGGGGGAGATGGGCTATTACCTCGTCTCGGATGGGGGCACCGGGCCCTACCGTCTCAAGATCCGCTCGGCCAGCTTCTCCAACATCTCGGTCCTGCCGTATCTGCTCGAGGGGATCTTGGTCCCCGACATCATCGCCACCATGGGCTCGCTCGACTTCGTTTTGGGAGACGTCGACCGATGACCCCACGCAATGCTTCTCCCCTCGGCGAACGGACAGGGGTCCGCTGATGCTGGAGACGGTCCTCGACATCTTCGACAACTTCTGGGTGGCCCTTGGGGCCAAGCTCCTCCTGGTCGCCCTCCTGATCCCGCTGATCGGGATGGTCATCGGATTCGCCGAGATAAAGCTCTCGGCCAAGATGCAGGCCCGGATGGGGCCCTACTTCGCCGGGGGGAGATGGGGCTGGGCCCAGCTCATCGCCGACGGGATCAAGTTCTTCCAAAAGGAGGACATCATCCCCGACAACGCCGACCGGCCGGTGTTCAAGACCGCACCGATGCTGGTCCTCGTCGGCACCGTGGCCCTCTTCGTGGTCATCCCCTTCGGCCCTGGGCTCATCTTCCGCGACCTCTCCGTCGGCATCTTCTACGCCCTCGCCATCTCCTCGCTGTCGACCATCGGCGTCCTAATGGCGGGCTGGTCCTCGGCCAACAAGTACTCGTTGATCGGGGGTCTCCGGGCGGCCGGTCAGCTCATCGCCTACGAGCTCCCCCTGGTCCTGGCGGCCGTGGGCTCGGTGATCATGGCGGGGACCATGTCGATGAGCGGGATCGTCGAGGCTCAGATAACCGCCGGGTATCCCTATGTGATCTTCCAGTTCGTCGGGTTCGGCATCTTCATGGTGGCCGCCCTCGCCGAGCTGACCCGGATCCCGTTCGACATGCCCATCGCCGAGTCGGAGCTGGTGATGGGCTATCTCACCGAGTACTCCGGTTTCCGGTTCCTCTTCTTCTTCCTGGCCGAGTTCGCCAACATGTTCACGATGTCGGCCATCGCCGCCACGCTGTTTCTCGGCGGCTACTGGCTACCAGGGATCCCCACCGAGACGCTGGAGTTCGTGGGGCCGGTGATCCTGCTGGCCAAGGTGTTCCTCCTCGCCTTCGCCATGATCTGGTTCCGGTGGACCTTCCCCCGATTCCGCGAGGACCAGCTGCAAACCCTCGCCTGGAAGTGGCTCATCCCGCTGGCGCTGGCCAATATCGGGGCAACGGCGTTCTTCAAGGTGGTGCTATGACCGGCCGGTCCGTTCCCGGGCGTGGTCTTTTCAAGGGTCTGGTGGTCACGCTGACCACCATGTTCAAGACGATCTTCCTTCCTAGACGTCATCTGGCCACCGTCAACTATCCCAAGGTGAAGGAGACCCCGGTCCCCCGGGCTCGTGGCGTCATCGCACTCGACCAGGAGGCGTGCACCGTTTGCATGTTGTGCGCCCGCTCCTGTCCCGACTGGTGCATCTACATCGAGGGTCACAAGGAGGAGATACCACCGGACAAACCGGGGGGAAGGATCAAGGTCCGCGCCAAGCTCGACCGCTTCGACATCGACTACGCCCTCTGCATGTACTGCGGGATTTGTGTCGAGGTCTGCCCGTTCGATGCCCTCTTCTGGAGCCCGGAGTACGAGTACTCGGAGCCGAAGATGGGAGCGATGATGCACGACATGGACCGTCTCCAGGACTGGTTGAAGACGGTCCCCGAGCAGCCGGGGTTGGAGAAGTGATCGGCGACGAGGACCCCCGTTGACACTCGGGGACTGGATCTCCCAACCCGTCAACTGGGTCTTCTCGGCGCTCGGTCTGGCCGTGGTTTTCTCAGGCTTCCGTGTGGTCACCGCCAAGAACGTCGTTCATGCCGCTCTCTACTTGGTGGGGGCTCTTGCCGGGACCGCCGGGTTGTTCCTGCTCCTCTCCGCCGAGTTCGTCGCCTGGTCCCTGGTCCTGGTCTACATCGGTGCTGTGGTGGTCCTGTTTCTCTTCGGGATCATGATCACGCGAGCCCCCACCGGTCTCGACCCGGCCCTCGACACCAACCGGAAACTGGTCCCCGGGGTCCTCGCCGCCGCCGTATTCGCCCTGATGACCTGGGCCGCCTTCGACGCCTTCGGCGTCGAGCAGATCACGTCGGCCGGTGTGGCCACCGACAATGCCCTTCTCGGTGAGTCGCTGCTCGGACGTTTTGTGATCCCGTTCGAGGTGGTGTCCTTCGTTCTCCTCGGGGCGCTGATCGGTGGCATCACCATCGCCAGACGCGACCTGACACCCGTCGAGGAAGAGGAGAGGGCCGCCGTCTGATGACGCTCACCCAGTTCCTGGTCATCGGTGCGGCGTTGTTCGCCCTCGGGGTCTATGGGCTCCTCGTCCGGCGCAACCTGGTCCTCATCCTGCTCTCGGTCGAGCTGATGCTGGCCGCGGTCAACATCAACCTGGTCGCCTTCGAGGCCTTCCTCGTCACCACGCAGGCGATCGGCCAGGTCTTCGCCATCTTCGTCATCACCGTTGCCGCCGCCGAGGTCGGCATTGGTCTCGCCATCGTCCTCATGATCTTCCGCAACCGCAGGTCGGCGAATGTCGACGACCTGAGCCTGATGCGATGGTGACGGCGATGGTCATGGCCGTTGCCGAGGGCGTGGTCCAAGCCGGTGATGGAGGCTTCTTCGCCGACACCGCCGGCATCATGCTGATCCTCCCCTTCGTCGCCTTCGCTCTCATCATGACCGTTGGTAAGCGACTCCCCTATCACGGGGGGGAGATCGCCGTCGCCGCGCTGGCCGTGAACACCGTCTGGGCCACAGTCCTATTCGTGATGAACATGACGGGGGGAGTCCTCGACCAGACCACGTTCGAGATCGGCAGCATCGGGTCGGGTCTCGTCTTCGAGCTGGGCTGGGTCGTCGACGGCTTGTCCATCATGATGTACTTCCTCGTCAACTTCGTCGGTCTGGTCGTCTTCGTCTACGCCCTGGGATACATGCACGGCGACCGCAGGCTGGAGTGGTTCTTCGCCGCGTTCTCCCTGTTCGCCGGTTCGATGCTGGTGCTTGTCGGGGCGCCCAACCTCATCCAGCTCATCATCGGTTGGGAGGGCGTGGGTCTGGCTTCCTACTTCCTCATCGGCTTCTACTGGGAGGACCTCGACAACGTAAGGGCCGGGAACAAAGCGTTCCTCACAAACAAGGTCGGCGACGTGGGTCTGATCCTGGGCGCCATCCTTGTAGGGGTCAGTCTCGGGACCTTCGACCTCGCCGAGCTGGGGGCGGCCGCCGCTGCTCACGACGAGGCCCTGGGGGCTGTGGCCGTGGCCGGGGGTCTCCTCCTCTTCTTCGGGGCGATGGGCAAGAGCGCCCAGTTCCCGCTCCACATCTGGCTACCAGACGCCATGGCCGGACCGACACCGGTGTCGGCCCTGATGCACGCCGCCACCATGGTGACCGCCGGGGTGTATCTCATGGCCCGGGTCTTCCCCCTCTTCGAGTATCTCGCAGCCGACACCCGGCAGCTGATGGTGGTCATCGGCGCAATCACCCTGTTGGGGATCGGGTTGCTGGCATTGGTCGTCGACGACATAAAGCGGGTACTGGCCTTCTCCACGGTGTCCCAGCTCGGCTACATGATGACCGCGGTGGCCGCAGGTGGTTACACCGCCGGTCTGTTCCATCTGTTCACCCATGCCTTCTTCAAGGCGCTCCTGTTCCTCGGGGCCGGCTCGGTGATCCATGCAGTCCACTCCAACAACATGAGCGACATGGGGGGGCTCCGCAAGGAGATGCCGACCACGTATTGGACCTTCGTGGTCGGCTCCCTGGCCCTCGCCGGGATCTTCCCCCTCGCCGGCTTCTGGTCCAAGGACGAGATACTGGCCACCCTGGGCCAGGAGGGTTACATCACCGTGATGTGGGTGGCAGTGGCCGGGGCGTTCGTGACCGCGTTCTACATGGCGCGTTGTATCGCCCTGACGTTCCACGGCACCTACAAGGGTCATGGCCATCCCCACGAGTCGCCGCCCATCATGACCCGGCCCCTGGTCGCCCTGGCTATCCCTTCGGCCCTCTTCGGTCTGCTCAACATCCCCGGTGTGTCTTTGCCAGGCATCGGGAGCTTCACGGAGTGGCTGGCCGTGCGCGAGGTGGTCATGGGGGACCATCACGCCGAGGCCATCGACTTCGGTCTGGCTGCGATCGGCCTCGCCGCCGCATTGGCCGGTCTCGCCCTGGGCTGGCTGGTGTATGGGAAAGATGCCGTGACCCAGATGGAGAGGGATCGGTTCCAGGTGCCCTTGCTCTACCCCCTCCTGAGGAGGAAGTACTACGTCGACGACCTTGCCCTCGGTGTCGTGGGCGCCACCACCGGGCCCCTGGCCAGATTCGTCAACTGGACCAACAACTACGTCATCGACGGGGTCATCAACATTGTCGGTGGCGCCGTCAAGTGGTTGGGCGGTCTGGTCTACAACGGGCTGGACCAGCGCGGTGTCGACGGGGTGTTCAACGGTCTCTCGGCCATGACCGACGGGGCCGGCTCGGTGTTACGGAGATGGCAGACGGGTCGGGTGCAGCAATATGCCTCCGCCTTTGTGGCCGGTGCGATCATCCTCGTGGTCTTGTTCGTGTTCGTTGTCTAGGAGAGGCGGATGATGGAATGGTTCGATAGCTGGGGTCTGACGGTCATCGTCTTCCTCCCCCTGTTGGGTGCCCTCGTCATGGGGTTCATCCCGTCGGGCAACGAGGACGGCCTGAAGCGGACGGCCTTGGTCGCCTCCGGTCTGGCGTTCCTCGCCAGCATCTACCTCGTGCTCCAGTTCGACTTCGGGGCGAGCGGGTACAACCAGTATCAGTTCGAGGTCACCGAGACCTGGATCGGGGCGATAAACGCCAGCTATCACCTCGGGGTCGACGGGATCAGCCTGCCTCTCCTCGTCCTCTCCACGTTCATCGTCGTCCTCTCGGTGATCTACTCCTGGAACCATTGGGACGAGCCGTACAACCCCAAGGCATTCCTCATCCTGATGATGATCCTCGCCACCGGGATGAACGGGACCTTCGTGGCCCTCGACCTGGTCCTCTTCTTCATCTTCTTCGAGGTGGTGCTGCTCCCGATGTACTTCATGATCGGGATATGGGGAGACAAGACCCCGCGCCGGATCCCCGGCTTTCGCAAGGAGTACGAGACGAGGCTCTACGCCGCGATCAAGTTCTTCCTGTTCACCCTGTTCGGCTCGGCCTTCATGCTCCTCGGGTTCCTCGCCCTCTACTTCGAGTCGGGCGACGTCTCCGGGGTGAGGACGTTCGACATCCCGACACTCACCGAGCTCGGCGCCACCGGTGCCTTCACAGACCCGACCTTCGCCTTCCTCGTGTTCGGGGCGTTGTTCCTCGGCTTTGCGGTGAAGGTCCCGATGTGGCCGCTGCACACCTGGCTCCCCGACGCCCACACCGCGGCGCCCACCGTGGGCTCGGTCCTGCTGGCCGCCATCCTGCTGAAGCTGGGCTCCTACGGCTTCGTTCGGATCTCGTTGCCGATCCTCCCCGACGAGGCGATGAGCTGGGCCCCGGCGATAGCAATCCTCGCCGTCATCGGGATCATCTACGGCTCGCTCGCCTGTCTCGCCCAGACCGACATGAAACGGCTCATCGCATTCTCGTCCGTGGGTCACATGGGCTTCGTGATGCTCGGCATCGCCACCCTGACCGACGTCGGGATAAACGCCGCGATCATCGGCATGGTGGCCCATGGTCTGATCACCGGTCTCCTGTTCTTCCTCGCCGGCTCGATGAGCCACCGGTATCACACCCGGGAGATGTCCCGGCTCGGGGGCAACATCAAGCTGCTCCCGATAATCGGCGGCATCCTGGCTTTCACAGCCATGGCCTCGCTCGGTCTCCCCGGGCTGGCCGGGTTCTGGGGCGAGTTCATGTCCCTTGTCGGCTCCTACAACCCCCTTTCCGGGCTCCCATTGGGGGTGTTCCGCACATCGATGGTGCTGGGAGCGGTAGGGACGGTGCTCACCGCCGGATACATGTTGTGGATGCTGCAGAGGGTGAATCTGGGTGAGCCCTCTGCGGAGTGGACGGATCACGATCTCGGCGACGCCGATCGGTACGAATTGGCCTCATGGGTCCCGCTCATCGTCCTGATCGTGGTCATCGGTCTCTACCCGCGTCTCGTCTTCAACTCCACCACCGAAGCGGTGACGTCGATGGTGGAGATGGTGTTCGGATCGTGACCGGAGGCTGGAGATGACCTTCGAGGTCGACTATCTCGCCCTGGCCCCGGAGCTGATCGTGGCGGCCACGATGATCGTGGTTCTGACGCTCGACCTCATCCTCCCCCGCCCCCAGAAGTTCTGGACGGCGACGGTCTCGGTCGCAGGCACCGCGCTGGCCCTGGTGCCCCTGGCCGTGCTGGCGATCGATGGCGAGGCGAGAGCCATGTTCGACGGCTCTTACGTCGTCGACGAGTTCGCTTTGGTCCTCAAGGGCCTGTTCCTCATCTCCGCCTATGTCGTCTTCCTCATGTCCCACAACTACATCGAGTCGGATCGCTACTACCAGGGCGAGTACTACTTCCTGCTCCTCGCCTCGGTGCTCGGGTCGCTGGTGATGGCCTCGTCGCGGGATCTGATCGTCCTCTTCATCGGACTCGAGCTGGTCACCGGGCCCCTCTACATGCTCGCCGGATGGCGCAAGGGCGACGTCAAGTCGAACGAGGCGTCGATGAAGTACTTCATTCTCGGGGTCCTCTCCACAGCGATCCTCCTCTACGGGCTGTCCCTCCTCTTCGGTCTCACCGGGGAGGTCCAGTTCGGGGCGTTGGCCGAGGCCACCGCGGGCCGCGCCGGGGAGCCGATGATGGTGATGGCGGTGCTCTTCGCCATCGTCGGGTTCGCCTTCAAGGTGTCGGCGGTCCCCTTCCACTTCTGGGCACCCGACACCTACGAGGGGGCCCCCACCCCGATCACCGCCTATCTGTCGGTGAACTCCAAGGCTGCCGGATTCGTGGCGATGCTCCTCGTCATGTATCTGGCGCTCCCCGGTCTCAGCGAGATCTGGGCCCCGGCGCTCTGGTTGCTCGCCGCATTGTCGATGACGATCGGCAACCTCTCGGCGCTGCGTCAGACCAACATCGTTCGTCTTCTCGCCTACTCCTCTATAGCGCAGGCCGGGTTCATGCTGGTGCCCTTCGCCGCCGCGGCCACGACGGGCGCCGACCTCGAGGAGGCCTTCGCGGCGACAGTGATCTATCTCGTGATCTATGCGGTGATGAACCTGGGAGCGTTCGCCTCGGTCATCGCCGGGGCGCGGATCACCGCCTCGGGTGAATTGGGGGCCTGGGCGGGTCTTGGGAAGGTAGAGCCCAGGATCGGGCTCCTGGTAGCGGTCTTCTTCTTCAGCCTCGCCGGCATCCCGCCTCTCGCCGGATGGTTCGCCAAGTTCATCATGTTCCGTGCGGTCATGGGGTCGGGGGCCTCGGCCACGGTGGCCCTCGCCGTGATCGCCTCGGTCAATGCCGTCGTCGCCCTCTACTACTACGCCAAGGTCACCAAGTCGGTATGGCTCGACGAGCCGATGGGGTTCCCCGGCGACGTCACCACTCCCCCTGCCGGATCACTCCGACTCGCATTGGGGGTCTCGGTGGCACTCACCGTCGTGGTCGGCTTCTACCCGGCACTGACCACCTTTGTCGGGGATGCCTCGAAGGTCATCGCCCTCGGCGGCTGACCGGCGTCATATGTGAGCAACGGAGGCTGCCATGGAGCCGGGGCCGCTCGGGTCGATGCCGTACTCGAAGTGCATGGGGTCGGGGACGAGCCACTCACCACCCCAGGTGAATCCCCATTCGAGCATTATCTCGATGAGACGTGGGTCCTGGTTGCCCGCGGAGCCGACCGGGTTCGCCGGGGCGTTGAGGTCGATCGCCGCGCCCCAGGAATGACGTGACAGCCCGGCGGGGGAGCCGACCGCCGACCGGATCAACCGCGGGTTCCAGCAACCGGCATTTCCCGCGGGGTCGACCAGATGGGCCAGGCCCTCCCGACTCAGCTGGTCCATCGCCCCACGCAGCATCTCGATGAGCACCCGATGACAGGTGACCTCGCCCAGGATGGGGACCTCTGCGGTGATGATGTTGTCGTCGATGAAGGCCTGCTCCTGGGTGAACGTGGCTCCCTCCCGCTCGGTGTAGGAGAACTCACCGAGGGCCTGCTTGACGAAGACCTGGGGGACGACGGCATCTCCGTGACGGAGCCACGGCGTCTCTCCCGCGGTTCGGATCCGCAGTGGGGCCGGTCCCTGGTACAGGGCGCGGACAGACTCCTCGATCTCCGACCTGGGCCGGTCGCTGGCGACGAGGGCATAGCGCTCGGTCACTACCGGGCTGGCCGGGTCGGCCGCGTCGAACACCACCTCGGCCGCCCCCACCACCTCGTCCGGTGCGATGCCGGCGACGGTGAAACCGACATCACCGATCGTCAGCACGTCGCCGACCCCGGCTCGGCGGAGCTTGGCGGAGGTCTCACCGAGGACGACGGTTCCCGGCGCCAGCACGTCGAGATCCCGACCCGGATCGAATCGCGAGTGTGACACGGGGTCCAGGGCCAGGGCGTCCAGTGGGACCACGGCCACGCCGTCATTCATCTCGACGAGGTCCCCACTCACGATGGACACCGCTTCGAACTCCCGTCTCAAACCCTCGGACAGGTCGGGGGGCAGGCCCCCGGTGGCCCAGATCAGATAGGTCTCGAGTGCGGGTCGTGTCGTCGGAGGTGGCACCGATGGCGACGGTGCGGTGGTCTCGGTAGCAGTACGTGGCCCGAGACCGGGGTTCATGGAAGGGTCGATGCCGGCCGGCCCGCCCAGCGCAGTCGCCAGCGCATAACCGATCATCAGCCCGAGGAGCAGCAC
>JAKEHF010000065.1 GCA_022615295.1 Actinomycetota bacterium
CCCCGGCGGGCAACCTGATCCACGACAGCCTCGAGCTGGTCGATAGACATGCGTTCGGCGAGGATCAGGGCTTCGGCGACCCGGTCGAACAGCCTGGGTCTCAGCACTGCCGCGAGATCGCAGGCTGTCCGCTGGACATTGGTGACGGATAGGTCGCCAACGGTGTCGACGTATGGGGAATCGAGATCGAAGCACCGCCGCACGGTCACTCCGGGAAATACATGGGTCGTGTGACTGGGGACGGTGACGGTCGGCCGCAGCCGAGGGAGGAGGGGGAACCCGAGCATGTGCGCCGCCGATTGATGTGAGACAACCGCCCCTGGCAGGGCGAGGACGGCTCCGCGGATCAAATCGACGTGGTCCGATGGGGGAAACACTTGATAGACGTTGGCGACCACCCGCTTGAGTTCCGCGTTGGCCAAACGCCGGTCGATCGCACTCGTCGAATAGCCGAGGTCGACAAGCTGGGACCGGTTGACGTAGCCACCTTGCTTGGCCGCCAACTGGATGACCGCGCTGGGGATTCCCATGGGTCGAGTGTGTCCAATCGATCGCGCCACGTGAAGACCCTTGTCGCCCGCTGCCAACCCAGGGTTGGTGACCCCGCTCAGCGGGGCTGGGAACCCTGGGTTGCGTTGGCCCTCCGCACTGTCGCCAACCCAGGGTTGGTGGACCCGCTCAGCGGGGCTGGGAACCCTGGGTTCGCAGTTTTATCTGATGATGGCCAGCACCTGACCGGCCGCCACGGTATCCCCCGGCTCCACCCTCAGGTCGACGACCTCCCCGGCGTTGGGACTGGTGACCTCGTTCTCCATCTTCATGGCCTCGAGGACACAGATCGGCTCGCCGGCGCGCACTGCCTGGCCCGCCTTCACGTGGACCTTGACGATGGTCCCCTGCATGGGGGCGGCCACGACGCCGTCGGACGCCGCCGCCGCCCCCGCCGTGGCGAGTCGTGGCGGTCGTCGTCTCGGTTGCCCGGTCACCGCCGGCTCCGGCGCCCAATAGGAGACCTCGAACCTGCGCCCGCCGATCTCCACAGTGACGTCGCGCTTCGTCAGCTCCTCCTCTTCGGGGAGCGCCGGAGCCGACGCCGGCGAACCCGGCCCGAGCTCGGCGGCCTCCTCCATCCACTTGGTGTGATGGACACCGTCGATGAAGTCCACATGGGAGAGCACGGCGAGATGGGCCGGGATCGTCGTGGCCACCCCCCTGACCACGAACTCCTCGAGGGCCCGTTTCCCTCTCGAGATCGCCCCCTCCCGTGTCGGGGCCCACACGACCAGCTTGGCCATGAGGTTGTCGTAATACTGGGAGACCACGGTTCCGGCCGTTATCCAGGAGTCGACCCTCACCCCCGGCCCTGCGGGCTCGACCCACTCGACCACTTGGCCGGGTGTCGGCAGGTAGCCGCGAAAGGGGTCCTCGGCGTTGATGCGGAATTCGATCGAGTGTCCTCGTGGCTCGGGCTCGGCGATCGTCAGCGGCTCCCCGGCTGCGATCCGGATCTGCCACTCGACCAGGTCCAGACCGGTCACCATCTCGGTCACCGTGTGCTCCACCTGGAGACGGGTGTTCATCTCGAGGAAGAAGAACTCACCCTTCTGATCGAGAAGGAACTCCACCGTCCCCGCGTTGACGTAGCCACAGGACCTCGCCGCGGCCAGGGCCGCCTTGGCGATGCCCCGCCTCTGACGGATGGTGAGCCCCGGTGAAGGGGTCTCCTCTATGAGCTTCTGGTGACGACGCTGCACCGAGCAGTCACGCTCCCCGAGGAAGACACCACGGCCCTGGGTGTCGAAGAGGATCTGGGCCTCCACGTGACGGGGTCGCTCCAGGTACTTCTCGACGTACACCTCGGGGTTCCCGAAATAGGCGTCGGCCTCCCGTCTCGCCCCCTCGAATGCCTCGCCGAGCTCATCGGCGGACCTCACCACCCTGAGCCCCTTGCCGCCACCCCCGTGAGCGGCCTTGATCGCCACCGGGTAGCCGAAACGCTCGGCCAGATCGGCGACCTCCTCGACCGTGGCCACCGGATCGGTGATCCCGGGGACCGTGGGCACACCGTGCTGCTCCGCGTACCGTCTCGAGGTGATCTTGTCGCCCATCGCCTCGATCGCCGACGCCGGCGGCCCGACCCACACCAGGCCGGCATCGGTGACTGCCCTGGCAAACCCGGCATTCTCGGAGAGAAACCCATAGCCGGGATGCACCGCCTCCGCCTTCGACTCCCTGGCGATCTCGAGGATCCTCGTCCGGTTGAGGTACGACTCCGCCGCCGGAGCACCACCCACATTCCACGCCTCGTCGGCCATTGCGACGTGCCGGGCGTCACGATCGAGCTCGGAATAGATGGCGATGGTCCTCAGCCCCATCTCCTTGGCGGTGCGGATCACCCGCACCGCGATCTCCCCGCGGTTGGCGATGAGGAGGCTCTTCACGACATGACCCTGGGGAGGGGGTGCCGGCGGAGCCGGCTCACTGTGGACCGTTGCCGTGCTTCTTGGGGGGCAAGGTCTCCCGCTTGGTCCGCAGCATGTCGAGGGCCCGTACCAGCTTGGTGCGGG
Organism: Actinomycetota bacterium; assembly: GCA_022615295.1. Lineage (GTDB taxonomy): Bacteria > Actinomycetota > Acidimicrobiia > Spongiisociales > ZC4RG35 > ZC4RG35. Next base: position 2,568 of record JAKEHF010000065.1, read on the forward strand.
TCTCCCGGGGCTCGATCACCTCGTCGACCAGACCCAGCTCGGCGGCGACGTATGGGTTGTTGAACCGGGTCTCGTAGTCAGCGATCAGCTCGGCCCGTCTCGCCTCGGCCTCGGGCGCCGATTCGATCTCGCGCCGGTGGATGATGTTGACCGCCCCCTGTGCTCCCATCACCGCGATCTCGGCCGACGGCCAGGCGAACACCAGGTCGGCTCTGACCCCCCGGGCGTTCATGACGAGATAGGCGCCGCCGTATGCCTTCCTCGTTATCACGGTCACCCTGGGAACGGTCGCCTCGCAATACGCATAGAGGAGCTTCGCCCCATGACGGATGATCCCACCGTGCTCCTGGCCCACGCCGGGCAGGAACCCAGGGACGTCGACGAATGTGATCAGTGGGATGTTGAACGCGTCACAGAAACGGACGAAGCGAGCCCCCTTCTCGGAGGCCTCGATGTCGAGGGTACCTGCCAGGACCGAGGGCTGATTGGCCACGATGCCCACTACATGACCGTCGAGACGGCCAAAGCCGATCACCAGATTGGCGGCCCACAACTCTTGGACCTCGAAGAACTCACCGTCGTCGAGGATTGTCCCGATCACCTGCTTCATGTCGTAGGGCTGGTTGGCCGAGTCGGGTATCGCTGCGTCGAGACTGTCATCGATGCGGTCAGGCCGGTCGGATGGGGCGTAGTAGGGCGGCATCTCCATGTTGTTGCGTGGCAGGTAGGAGACGAGATAGCGCACCGCCTCCAAGGCGTCCTTGCCCGTGGGGTAGACGAAGTGGGTCACGCCCGACTTGGTGGCGTGGGTCATTGCGCCTCCGAGGTCTTCCATGGTCACGTCCTCACCGGTGACCGTCTTGATCACGTCGGGACCGGTGATGAACATGTGCGAGGTCTGGTCCACCTGGAACACGAAGTCGGTGAGCGCCGGCGAATAGACCGCTCCACCGGCGCAGGGCCCCATGATCACCGATATCTGGGGGATGACACCCGAGGCACGGACGTTCCGCTCGAAGATCCGGCCATAGCCGTCGAGAGACGAGACACCCTCTTGGATCCTGGCGCCCCCTGAGTCCTTGAGACCGATGACCGGGGCTCCGGTCTCGAGGGCCAGATCGAGGATCTTGCAGATCTTGTCGGCGACGACCCTGCCAAGACTTCCCCCGAAGACAGTGAAGTCCTCGGCGAACACGAAGACCGTTCTCCCGTCGATCGTTCCATGACCCGTGACCACCGCGTCCCCATAGGGCTTCCTGTCCTCCATGCCGAAGCCGGTGGACTGATGACGGACGAACTGGTCGATCTCCTGGAACGATCCCTTGTCGAGGAGGGCCTCTATCCGCTCACGTGCGGTGAGCTTCCCCGCCTCGTGCTGACGGGCCACGGCGCGCTCGTTCCCGGCATGCAGGGCCTGCTCGCGCAAGGCCCTGAGCTGCTCGATGCGCGCCTCGGTCCCCAAGAATCCTCCGTAACCTCACACACTCAGACTCGCACTGGGACGAGATGGCTACACCATATCTACAGCTGCGTCTCGATCGGACGACCTCGACCCAGGACGTCGCCAGAGACCACCTCGAGGATCTCCCGGTCCTCGTGATGAGCCCCTTCCAGACGAGCGGGAGGGGTCGTACCGGGAAGGTCTGGTTGTCCGCGCCGAGGGCGCTCGCCGTCTCACTCGCAATGCGGGTGCCGGCCTCCGACACGAGACCCTTCTCCCTGATGGCCGGTGTCGCCGCCGTCCGGCACCTCCCAGGGGTCGCCCTGAAGTGGCCAAACGACCTGATGCTCGGGGAGGACAAGACGGGTGGGATCCTCGTCGAGAGGAGTGACGACCACGTCGTGGTAGGTCTCGGTCTGAACCTGTGGTGGCCCGATCCCCCGACCGGGGCCGCCGCCCTTCAGACCACCGATCCCGGGGAGACCGCTCATCGAGGGACGGGGGCCCTCTGGGGTGCGGAGATGATGCGTCTGATCGACCGTGAGGTTTGGCCGCGCCAGGAGTACGTCGCTCAATGTGTCACCCTCGGCAGACGGATCGACTGGGAGCCCCATGGCGGCGGGATCGCCCTCGATGTCGACGCCGACGGGGGCCTGGTGGTCCGTATGGACGACGGCACGACCACGACGCTGCGCTCCGGGGCCGTCCGTCATGTCCGCTGAGGGTCTCAGCCCAGGTCTTCCACCGACGCCGCAGGCAGAGTGGACCTGAAGAAGGCGCTCAGCCTGGCGATCGCGTCGTCGGCTGCGGCCTGGTCGAAGGTGGGCGACTCGGGGTCGGCGAAGCCGTGCCCCGCGCCCTCGTAGAGAAGCCACTGGCCGGCCTCGTTACGGGTCTGCGCAACGTCGACGGTCGTGGGGTCGATCAGATCGTCGGCGGCGCCATAGAGAGCGAGCACCGGCACGCCCAGTCTGTCGAGACGATCGGCGACCCGGATCTCCCTCTGCTCGTCACCGGTCAGCGGGGTGTAGCAGACCGCCACCGAGCCGACCCATGTGGCCTCCGTTCCCTTGATCAGGGCGAAGCGGCCGCCGACGTCGATTCCGAGAAGGCCGATCCGGTGGCCCGCGTTCCAGTCCACGTCCTCGGACTGGACGAACTCCCGGATCTCGTCCAGATCCGTCAAGGCCCTGGAATCGCTCAGCTCGCTGTAGGCGCTGAGCGGATCCGTGTCATCCCGGTAGAAGTCGACCGTCAACGCGGCGAGGCCGGTGCGGGCGAGACGCCGGCAGAGGTCCCTCTCGAAGCTGCCCACGCCGCCGAGACCGGGGAGCACCACCACCACCGGGAACACTCCGGCCGAGTCGGGCCGGGAGAGATAGCCGGTGCGATGGCCGGCCCCTATCGGCAACGGGATCTGCCCATAAAGGATCGGATACGTCCCCTCGTGGGGCAACACCGCCAACCCTGAGACCTCCTGGAGTGGTCGTCTGACAATAACCCAACCGGGTCGCCGCTCCCCGATAGGGATGGAACCTTGGTTAGCCTGTCCGACGTCAAAGACATCATGTCCGAGGCCCCACTACCCACACCGAATCGTCGTGGGCCGTCCAGATGGTTCAAGGTCACGGTCATCACCGTGCTCGCCCTGGCCAACCTGGCGGCCCTGGGCGCGCTGTGGGCCATCCGGACCGGTCAGAGCGTTCTTGCCGGCGCAGACACCGACTCAGAGGTGGCGGACGTGCTCGACACCGCGTCGGGCGGTGACCTCACCTTTCTCATCTTGGGCTCCGACACCAGGGAGGGGCTCGACGACCTCGAGAACTTCGGGGCGTTCGGGGGCGCCCGCGGCGACGTGGTGATCTTGGTTCGTGTCGACTCCGAAACCTCCACGGCCCAGATGCTGTCGATCCCACGAGACCTCTGGGTCGAGATCCCGGGTCACGGTGAGAACCGGATCAACGCTGCGTATGCCCTCGGCGGGAGCTCGCTGATGGTGGAGACGATCCGGGAGAACCTGAACGTCGAGATCAATCATTACGTGGAGATCGACTTCGTCGGTTTCCAGGCCCTCGTCGACGAGCTAGGTGGTATCGAGATCGCCTTCCCCTACCCGGCCCGCGACACCAACTCGGGTCTCGATGTCGAGGCCGGCACCCAGGTGCTCGATGGCGAGATGGCCCTCGCCTACGCCCGTTCTCGCCACTACCAGGAGTACAAGGACGGGAGCTGGGTCTCGGTGGACGCCAACGACATCGGGCGGACGGCGCGACAGCAAGAGGTGATCCGGGCCATCGTCGCCGAGTTGAAGTCTCCCTCCTCCATCGCGGAGGCCGGGGAGATCGCCGGTGCCCTGGCACGTCACATGACAATCGACACCCGGCTGGCGGAGGCGTCCGTGGCCACCCTGGCATGGGACTACAGGGGCATCCTCCTCGGAGGGATAGACGGCGTCACACTCCCCACCGAGGGCAGGACCATCGACGGCGCCTCGGTGGTTGTGGCCAAGGAGCCCGAGGCCGGCGCCATGCTCGCCAACTTCAGATCGGGTCGTGCCCTCACCGAGCAGCCTCTCCGGCTCCAGGTGCTCAATGGAAACGGGGTGGGTGGAGCGGCGACCGACATGTCCCGTCGGCTCGAGAGCGACGGTTTCCTGATCGCCGACATCGGGGATGCCGAGTCGAGCGACTATGCCCAGACGACGATCATCGTCCCGGAGGGCAGCGACAACGGCCTGCTCATCCTCGACAGCCTGGGGTTCGGGGTGGTGATGACGGGCCCGGTCGGCAGTGGCTACGACGCGGTGGTCATCGTCGGCGCTGACGCCGCCTGAGCCCGGCCCCCACGTAGCATGAGGGGGATCATGGAAGGGGGATCCGCCAGCATCGCCGTTATCGGGGCCGGTTACGTCGGTCTGGTGACCGGCGCCGGGTTGGCGAACCTGGGTCACAGGGTCCGTTTGGGTGAGGTCAACGAGTCAAGGGTCGAAGCGCTCCGAGCGGGTGTGACGCCCATCTTCGAAGAGGGTCTCCCCGAGTTGCTCTCCGAGGGGGTCGGTCGCGGTCTCATCTCCTTCCATCTCTCCAACAAGGAGGCCGTCGCCGACGCCTCCTACGTCTTCCTCTGCCTGCCGACCCCCGAGGGTGAGGACGGGCGACCCGACCTCACCTATGTCAACGAGGTGATCGACGAGTTGGCCACGGCGGTGGCCGAGGGGACGATCTTCGCCGTGAAGTCGACGGTGCCTCCGGGGACGGTGACAGATCTCCGCAAACGTCTCGCCGACCGCGGCTCGGCCGCCCGTGTTGTCTCCCACCCTGAGTTCCTCCGCGAGGGACGGGCGGTGTCCGACTTCCTCGCCCCGGACCGGGTCGTGATCGGCGCTCACGACCCTGCAGACGCCGCGGCGGTCGCCGCCCTCTACGACGGCTTGAGCACCACCTTCATCACCACCGACCCGACATCAGCCGAGATGATCAAGTACGCCTCCAACTCCTACCTCGCCACACGTCTCACATTCGTCAACACGCTGGCCAATCTCTGTGAGGCGGTGGGTGCCGACGTCATGGACGTGCTGACCGGGATGGGGCTCGACCATCGGATCGGCCCCCACTTCCTTCAACCGGGACCGGGCTACGGGGGGTCGTGTTTCCCCAAGGACACGATCGCCTTGATCGGCGTCGCCGAGGACGCCGGCTACGACTTCGAGCTCCTCCGGGCGGTGATCGCCGCGGACACCGAGCAGCGCCGCCGTCTCGCGGAGAAGGTGCGTCAAGCGGCGGGGGGTGGTCTCAAGGGGCGCCGCATCGCCCTCTGGGGGGTTGCCTTCAAGGCGGGGACCGACGACGCCACCGTCAAGGCGGTGGTGCTGCGCGTCAACAGCCCCGGCGGCAGCGCGCTGGCCAGCGACTTGATCTGGCGGGCACTCGA
>JAKEHF010000066.1 GCA_022615295.1 Actinomycetota bacterium
CTCTTGGGCGACGGTCTGACCCAGAGCCACCACTCCGGCCTTGGCGATGTTGAAGGCGGCCTGCCCGGGCGGGTTGTCGACTGCGGCTCGGCTGCCGACGAGGACGATCCGGCCCCACTCGCTCTCCTTGAGATGGGGGACCGCCGCCCGGACGGCATAGAAGGCCGAGCGAAGGTTCAGGTCGATCATCCTCTCGAAGCGCACATCGTCGGTCTCCTCGACATCACGACCGCCGGCCCAACCACCGACCAGGGCAACCAGGCCGTGGATCCGGCCCCATCGCTCGGAGACACTCTTGAACAGAGACCCCACAGCCTCGGGGTTGGTGGCGTCGACACGTGTCAGGGAGAGACGCTCGTCGTCCACGTCGAACTCTTTCTCGAAGTCGGCGGCCTCGTTGGGTAGCAGATAGGTGACCACCAGCCGATAGTCCTTCTGGGCGAGACGGCGCACGAGCGCCGTCCCCAGACCGCCGGTGCCTCCGGTTATGACGAGTGTCCTGACCATGATGCCTTCCCTACCCGGTCAATATAGGGGTCACCTGCTCTGGGGTCGCCACACCAGCCACAGGTCTCCGACGTTGGTGCCGGTGTCGCCGGTCACAACCAGGTCACCGGAACCTTCGAGATACGTCGCCGAGTCGAAGCGGGCGAGCGCCGATGCCGGGTCACCCCCCCGGGTGAGCGTCGATCCGTCCACCACGGCACCGGCGCCACCGGAGACACCGTCGCAGCCGTCGGTGGCCAGGGCGGCGAACACCGAGTCGGTCCCGGCCAGCATCGTCGCCGCAAGGATGGAGGCGTGTGTGCACCGTCCGCCGCGACCATCTCCCCCGACCGCCACGGTCGGCTCACCGGCGCCTACCACCACGTCGGATGAATCCGACAGTATCGTCTCGAGACATCCGGCGATAGGGCCCTTCAGCCACTCCTCGCGCACCCGGCAATCGACTCCGTCGTCGTCGGCCGCCAAACGCATGGCCTGGGCGGCAGTCATCCCGTCGGCGACCACGACGACGGGTGTCGTCGGCGCATCGGGCCGTCGGCGCTGCAGCGCGGCCGCCACCTCCCGGGGAACCGGGTGACCATGGGCCGTCAGAAGCTCGATCACCCGGTCGGGCTCGTGGGACATCGGGATTGTCGGACCAGAGGCGACGAGACCGGGTTCCCCGCCGGGGACGTCGGCCAGGACGAGCGTCTCCACATCGGACCCGAGGACGGCGCCGAGACCACCGCCCTTCAACGTAGAGAGATGGCCCCGGATCAGGTTGGTCTCGTCGATGGGTGTGCCCGACCTGACCAGTTCCTCGTTGACAGCTGACACGTAATCGGGGTCGATCCCCGGGAGGGGCTGCTCGCAGAGGGCGGAACCACCACCGGAGACGAGGACCAGGCATCGTCCCTTGGTCCGTGACGCCTCCTCAAACACCCTGTGGCCCGCCTCCAGGCTTCGTCGGCCCATGGAGGGGTGGTCCCCGATGATCAACTCAAACCCGTCGGGCACCGGCGCCTCGCGATGGGTGACGCAGATGCCGGACACCGCATCGAGGGCCCGGGCGGCTCCCCGACACATGGCGGGGGCCGCCTTGCCGATGGCGAGCACCGTCGCCGTCCCGCCATCTGGGAGAGCGTCGTAGACCAGTCGCTCGGGATCGACGGAGGCGAGAGCGGCGTAGTACCAGCGGAGCACCCTCTCTCTCATCCCAGATAGGAGACCTTGATCAGGGCGGCCTCGAGGTCGACGGTCGTATCGAGGTCATGGAGCAGCCCGTTCCGCACCACGATCACCGGATCGTCGAGTCTCCCCAGGTGACGCCGGAAGCTGCCTGGTCCGAAGCCGAACCTGAAGCGTCCGACTGAGGAGATCGCCGTGGTCCCCCCGTCTGCCGATGGAGCGATGACCGGGCGGCCCAGACCGATCGTTGCCAGGAGTTGCTCCAGGTCGGCGATCGCGACGAGGGGAAGGTCGGCGTGGAGGACCAGCCATGAGCTCTCCCGGGACAGTGCCCACTCGACACCGCTGGTGGCGGCGTCGTCGAGCCCGGTGCCGGGGTCCCCGACGTGATCCACTCCCCGGGCCGTAGCCCAAAGCTCGACTTCCTCATCACGTGTGACAACCAACGGGTGGAGACCGGCGGACCTGGTCGTCTCCAGCACACGATCGGCGACCTTCTCCCCGATCTCGGCGCGGCGTTGCGCGGTGAGCCGGGGGGCGAGACGGCTCATCCCCTCCCGAAACGACCGGACCGGGATCACCCCGACCACGGCCACCACTCGGTCAGGGCCGCTTGGTCACGGCACCACGAGCACGGGGCACGGTGACAGGTGACACAACCGGTCGGCCACCGATCCGAGGATCACCCGCTCCACGAGTCCGGCCCCTCTCCTCCCTATGACCAGGAGGTCGGCACCACGCTCCTCACAGACGGCTACAAGCCTGTTGGCTGGGTCACCGAGCTCCTCGATTGTCTCGTACTGGATGCCCGCGAGGTCGAGGTCGCTCTCGATCTCGTCGAGGATCTGTCTCTGACCTTCGATGAGGGCGGTCGACAGCGCCTCGGGCGTCGGGGGCGCCCCACCGATGCCCCACCAACCCTCCGGGGTGCGCACCACGGTCACCAGGAGGAGCGTCGACCCCCACTTGCGGGCCACCTCCACTGCATGCTCGGCGGCTCGGCGGCCTCCCTCGGAGCCGTCGACGCCGACTACCACCGTCGACACTTCCCAAATCATCTCAAGCGACCCTAATACGCGATCTGGACGAGATGACCGACGACCAGGCCATAAGCCGCGGCGACGACATCGTCGGCCATGATCCCCACCCCGCCGGGCAGCGTCTCCGCGGCCCTGACCCCCGGCGCGAGACCTTTGAATATGTCGGCCAGCCGGAAGACGGCGAGGGCGACAAGGGCGGCGGGGAGCTCGACGATCCCGATGAGGCAGATGAAAGCCCCGGCCGCCTCGTCGATCACGATCCATCCGGCGTCGCCCAAACCGAGACGGTCGGTGACCAGCGATCCGAGGGCAGCCAGGACGGCGGCCCCGGCTAGGACCCACGGCCACCCGACGGACGACCCCACCCAGTATGCGAGCGCTCCCGCGGCCACCGCCCCCACAGTCCCTGAGCCGGCGTCAGACCCCCTCCACCTGCGGATGAGGAGTCCCGACCCGAAGAAGGACGCCAGAAGACGGACCACTCGACATCAGGCTAGGTCCGGCTCGCACTCGTTTCGGGCGCGTATACCCTTTGGCCATGGAAGCCGCATCCCACATCTGGAGTGACGGTGAGCTGGTCCCCTGGGACCAGGGTGTCGTCCACTTCCTCAGTCATGGTCTCCAGTACGGCACGGGTGTCTTCGAGGGCATTCGCGCCTATCACACCCCCGAGGGAACTGCGGTATTCCGTCTCCAGGAGCACATGGTCCGTCTCGAGGCGTCGGCCCGGGCCTACTCCATACCGTTGCGGTGGAGCGCCGAACAGCTCTCCGAGGGGTGTGTCGAGCTCCTCCGGGCCACCGAGCTCGAGTCGGCCTACATCCGTCCCGTGGTCTTCTACGGGCTGGGCACGGTGGGTCTGCAGCCGTCCGACAATCCGGTCCACACGATGATGGCCGCCTTCTCGATGGGGAGCTATCTCGGGGAGGAGGGGATGAAGCGTGGCATCACCGCGATGGTCTCGAGCTGGCGGAGGATCTCCCACACCTCGCTGATCCCCACCGCCAAGGGGTCGGGCGGCTACCTCAACTCGATGCTGGCGAAGGTGGAGGCCACCAGGGCCGGTTTCGACGAGGCGATCATGCTCAACGACTCGGGCACCCTCTCGGAGGGGAGCGGGATGAATCTGTTCGTCGTCAGCCGCGGCATGGTGAGGACGCCACCGGTGTCCTCGGGAATCCTCGAGGGGATCACCCGGAACTCGGTGATCGAGCTGCTCGCCTCCGACGGCATCGACGTCGTCGAGTGTGACCTCGCCAGGGGAAGCCTCTACACCGCGGACGAGGTGTTCCTCACCGGCACCGCGGCGGAGATCACACCGATACGTGAGGTCGACCGCCGACAGGTGGGCAACGGTGACCCCGGCCCGATGACGAGGAAGGTGCAGGAGATGTTCACCGCGGCGGTGTCGGGAAAGACCGAGGAGTTCCGTCACTGGCTCCACTTCGTGTAGATGGGCCAACAGCCGAACCTGGAGTTCACCGAGGCGGAGCGCCCGAGACAGAGTCTTCAGCCGGGCCCTGCGGTGCGCTGGCGTGCCGACAAGCCCGGCATCCCGCGTGGACCGGCTGAGGTCCCCCAAGGGGGAACGTTCGGTGTTGTCGGTCCCGACCCGGGATGGGCCACGAAGCTGGTCATGGCGGCCGTACTTCCCGACCCAGACCCGGCGTTGCGCTCGATGCTCACCGGTCTTGTCATGGCGCGGACCGCCACCCTGGGCCGCGCCGCGGTCCCCGAGGACATCGAGGCGGCGCTGATGATCTGCGGCTACTACGACGACGCCCCGGCGGAGGTGGTGGAGCAACGACGGAGATGGCTCGCCGCGGTCCCCCATGAGACGAGACCAGGGGAGACGGCCGTTGCCGAGGTAGACCGGGCCCTGCTCGCCGAGGGGCCTGAGCGGATCAGATGGGCGCGCCGTCACGGCGAGCGCCCTGGTGCGACATGAAGATCGTACGTGTCAGGGCCGGCGACGACATCGTCTACGGCATCGCCGACAGCGAGGGCGTCCTCGTCTACAACGGCTCGCCCTTCGTCGCCTGGGAGCCGACCGAGACCGTGGTGCCCTGGACCAGCGCCACCCTCCTCGCCCCGGTGATCCCGACCAAGGTGATGTGTGTAGGGAAGAACTACGAGGAGCACGCCGGGGAGATGGGTGGCGAGGTGCCCGACGAGCCACTCGTCTTCATGAAGCCGGCCACTGCGGTGATCGGGCCCGACGCCGGTGTGGTCTATCCCCGGATCAGCCAGGAGGTGCATCACGAGGCGGAGCTCGCCGTGGTGATCAGCCGACCGGCGAGGAACGTAAGGGCCGAGGACGCCTCTCGCTACATATTCGGCTACACCGCGGCCAACGACGTCACCGCCCGCGACCTGCAGAGAAAGGATGGTCAGTGGACCCGGGCCAAGGGTTTCGACACCTTCTGCCCCCTCGGCCCGGCCATCGAGACCGAGCTCGACCCGCTGGAGCGTCTCGCCGTCATCTGCCGGGTCAACGGTGATGTCCGGCAGGCCGGTTTCACCTCCGACATGGTGTTCGGTGTGGCTGAGATCATCGAGTTCATCACCGCCTTCACCACCCTGCTCCCCGGCGACGTGATCCTCACCGGGACCCCCTCCGGCGTGGGCAAGGTGTCGCCCGGGGATCTCATGGAGGTGGAGATCGACGGCATCGGGAGTCTGAGCAATCCGGTCGTAGCTCGATGACCGTCAGGGTGCGGATGGCCCCCTCCCCGACGGGGACCCTCCACGTCGGAACCGCACGTGCGGCGTTGTTCAACTGGCTCTACGCCCGTCACAACCACGGGGTGTTCATGCTGAGAATCGATGACACCGACCGGGAGAGATCCACCCAGGAGTTCGAGGAGGAGATCCTCGGCTCGCTGCGCTGGCTGGGTCTCGAATGGGACGAGGGGGTCGGCGTGGGCGGCCCACACGGCAGCTATCGACAGTCGGACCGCTTCGACCGCTACCGGGAGGTGGCCCACGACCTCGTCCGCACCGGGGCCGCCTATTACGACGACCGGCCGGCCGAGGATCTGGGGGCCCTTCGCACCCAGGCAGTGGCCGAGGGTCTGCACCCCGCCCATTTCATCCGCCGCCCCGACCCGCCACGGGCCGAGGGGGCCATCCGCTTGGCCATTCCCCAAGACACTCCGGTGGTCTTCGACGATCTGGTGCGAGACCGGGTGAGCTTCGAGCCGGAGGACCTCGACGACTTCGTGATCCTGCGCAGCGACGGGACGCCCACCTACCACCTGGCGTCGACGGTCGACGACGTCGACTACGAGATCACCCATGTGGCCAGGGGTGAGGACCTCCTCCCCTCCACCCCCAAGCACATCCTGCTCACCAGGGCCATGGGTCACACCGAGCCGATCTATGCCCATCTCCCCCTCCTCTTCGGAACCGACGGCCGCAAGCTGAGCAAGCGTCACGGGGCGACCGCGCTGAGCGACTACCGGAGCGGGGGTTACCTGCCTGAGGCGGTGTTCAACTATCTCGCCACCCTGGGATGGGGTCTCGACGCCGAAACCACGATCTTCGACCGTGAGCAGGCCGTCGCCAAGTTCGACCTGGCCGATGTGTCGAAGAACCCGGCGGCGTTCGACCCCGAGAAGCTGGCCTGGATGAATGGGGAGTACGTGAGAGCCTTGGGGGCCGAGCGCTTCATCGAACTGGCCCGCCCCCATGTGGAGACCGCGGTGGGCCGTACCCTCACCGCTGAGGAGTGGGAGCGTTTCGAGACGATCGCCCCTTTGGTACAGGAGCGGACCCATCTCCTCCCCGAGGCGGGTGACCAGGTGCTCTTTCTGTTCGGCGAGATCGAGGGTTACGACCCGGACTCCTGGGACAAGGTGATGACCCGGGACGAGGTTCCCAAGGTCCTCGACACCGCCCGCGAGGCCCTGGAAACGGTGGGAGACTGGACGGCCTCGGTCATCGAGACCGCTCTCCGGGCACTGCCCGACCGGCTCGGTGTCGGCGCCTCCCGTGTCTTCCAGCCGGTGCGAGTGGCCGTGACCGGTTCCTCGGTGAGCCCGCCCCTTTTCGAGTCGATCGCCGCCCTGGGACGGGACGCCACCTTGGCCCGGATCACGCGGGCCCGTCGAGAGTTGGGGTGACCCCCGGTCAGACCGTAACCTCACAGCGGTCGCTCCTTCGAACCCTGGGTTCACAGACCCGCTCAGCGACGGTGTGAACCCTGGGTTCGGGATGTGTCACGGTCCCGTCGTCCAGTGGCCGAGGACGCCGGCCTTTCAAGCCGGAAACGCCGGTTCGAATCCGGTCGGGACTACC
>JAKEHF010000067.1 GCA_022615295.1 Actinomycetota bacterium
GACGAGTTCCAGGACACAACCCCGGCGCAGGCCGAGATGAGTCATCTCCTCGCCAGGACCCATCACAACCTCACCGTCGCCGGAGACCCCCTCCAGTCGATCTACTCCTTCCGCGGCGCCGAGTTGGCCAACATCGCCGGCTTCTCCGAGACCCACCCCGATGCCGAGCGGATCGTGCTCACCGATAGTCTGCGTGTCCCCGCCGAGATCCTAGAAGCGGCGCTGCGTGTGGTCTCCGATGTGCCGGGTGGGGCGGGGCCGGTGACCCCGGCGCCCCATCCCGGGAGATGTGAGACCTATGTCTTCGACCAGGAGACGGCCGAGGCCGAGTGGATCGCGTCCGAGGTGGAGAGGGCCGTCGTCAGCGAGAACGTCCCCCCATCGCGCATCGCGGTGTTGGTCCGATCGAAGCGGGAGGGTCTCACCGAGTTGTCACGGGCCCTCGACAGACGGAGGATCCCCCACGACCCCCCACAAGCGAGACTGGTCGACCACCCCGCGGTCCAGCTCGTCCATGACATCGCCCTGGCCGCGGTGTATGGGGGTGGGCTCCGCACCACGTCCGCTGTCGACGCAGCCTCCGCGGACCGGGCGATGCGTCGGATCCTGCTCGGACCTCTCGTAGGTCTCGGGTTGGGCCAGGAGCGGAGTCTGCTCCGCATGCGACGACGCACGTGGGAGCCGTGGGCCGGGGTTGTCGCCGAGCGTCTCCCCGAGCTCCCCGGTCTCGTGTCCCTGCTGGCCGACCACGGTTGGGCGGCGGCGTCGCCGGCGGCCGAGGGGTTCTGGCATCTCTGGTCGACCCTCGAGGGGATCGACGCCCTGGTTGCCGATGCCGACCGGAGCGACTGGCGACACGCCTGGTCCGCCTTCGCCCAGGCCCTGGGACGTCAGACCGACCGTGACCCCGGGATCACCCTCGTCGGCTATCTCGCCCTCACCGAGAACGAAGACTTCGAAGCAGAGCCGATGCTGACCCATCACCTGACGGCCGACCGGGTCGCATTGACCACCATGCACCAGGCCAAGGGGCTCGAGTTCGACGTCGTCTTCATCGCCAACGCCACCGAGGGGGTGTTCCCCGACCTGCGCCGCAGCAGACGGATGCTCCGGCCCGAGCTGCTCTCCCCGTCGAGACCTGCCGGCGACACCCAGACATTCCAGCTCCAGGAGGAGACCAGGCTGGCCTACACCGCCCTGACCAGGGCGAGAACCCGGGTGGTCCTCACCGCCACCGACGCCGCAGTCGACGAGGGGGAGAAACGCCCCTCACGGTTTCTCGTCGCGGCCTCGGGGTTGACCCTGGAGGAGCTCGGCCCGCCGGGAGAAGAGGTGAAGGACCCGGTCACCCTGACCGAGGTGGAGACCTATCTGCGCCGCGCCCTGCTCGATCCCGGCGCACCCGGGGGAAGGCGGATCGGGGCCGCGACCATCCTCGTCCGTCATCGCGGCCGATGGTGGGATCCGCTCCGCTTCGCCGGGGTCGTCCCGCCCGGGCCCGACCGCCCCGTCCTCGGACCCGGAGTGCGTCTCTCCCCCAGCCAGGCCGAGGCCTATCAGACGTGCCCACGGAAATACGTCCTGGAGCAGAGACTTCGTCTCGGCGACACCGACACCGTCTACACCAAGTTCGGGAGCCTGATCCACAAGGTCCTGGAGAGGACGGAGCGAGAGGTCATCGGCACCGGGAGGAGACATGCCGAGACGGATGTGGCGTTGTCGGTGCTCGACGAGGTCTGGGGCGACGCCGACTTCGGCACCCCCCAGCTCGACACTGCCTGGAAGAGAAAAGGGGCCGAGCTGATCGAGCGTCTCTATGGAAACTGGCCGAGGAGCGGGCCGCCGTTGGCCGTGGAGCAACAGGTCGAGATGACCATCGACGATGTCGATTGGCGGGGCATGATCGACCGGCTCGAGGAGGAGGGGAACGGAGTGGCCATCGTCGACTTCAAGACCTCGACGAAGGCCATGGGCATCGAGGAGGCGGGGGTGTCGGTGCAGCTCGGCTTCTACGCCCTGGCCCTCGAGTCGGCGGGCGTCCCGGTGGTGAGCGCCGAGTTCTGGTACCCCCGGGCCCCCGGCAAGTCGATCCCGACACGCTCGCTCGACCTGTCGGCTCTCGACACGGTGGCCGACGAGTTGCGAAGGGTCAACCGTGGCATCCTCGACGAGGACTGGGCCCCGAGGGTCGGCACCCATTGCGAGCATTGCTCGTTCCGCACCTCGTGCCCGGCCTGGCCCGAGGGACGTGGAGCCTTCCTGCCATGACCTTCCCCGACGAGCCCAGCCCCGAGCAGCGGCGGATCCTCGACCTGGGTCTCGCCTCGATCAAGGTCAGCGCCGGTGCCGGGACCGGCAAGACGACAACGGTCGCCATGATCATCGCCAATGTCATCGCGACGGCGGGGGTCGAGCCGGAGCAGGTGCTCGGCATCACCTTCACCAACAAGGCCGCATCCGAGCTGGCCGACAGGGTGCGCCAAGCCACCGGTCGGGCCGATCCGAGTCGCCAGGTGGAGGTGCACACCTATCACGGGTTCGCGGCACAGGTCCTCAGCGAGTTCGGCCCCCTCGCCGGTGTCGACGGCCGGGTGCGCGTCATCACCCCCACCTTCTCCCGGCAGCTGATGAGCGAGACCTTCCACCGGCTCGAGTACGGCCGTCTCGACATGACCAACAGCCGGGCCCTCGACCGGATAAAGAGACTCGGGGATCGTCTTGGTGACCACCTTCTCACACCCGCCGCCCTCCTCACCGCCGACCCCGTTGACGAGGTCGAGGAGGCCCGTCAGGAGATGGCCCGGACGCTGAGTGTCTACGAGACCGAGAAACGCCGGCTCGGTCTTGTGGACTACGCCGACCTGGTGACCTTGTCCACCAAGATCATGACCGCCCATCCCGAGCTGGCGCGGGTCGTCCGCGACCGGTATCGGGTGGTCGTCCTCGACGAGTACCAGGACACCAACCCCGCCCAGCGGGCTCTGCTCACCGCGATCTTCGACGACGGGTTCCCGGTGATCGCGGTCGGTGACGAGGAACAGACGATCTACGAGTGGCGTGGCGCCTCGACGGAGAACTTCGAGATGTTCCAAACCCACTTCCCCCAACCCGACGGCCGGCCGGCTCATCTCATGACCCTCACGCTCAACCGTCGCTCCACGACGACCATCCTCGTCGTGGCCAACGAGGTGCGAGAGCGGGCCGGTGAGGGCGCCGACCCCCTCGTCTCCGCCCTCCCACCGGACCCGAACTCGGAGGTGGTCACCTACTGGGCCGGCGACGCCATCGAGGAGGCGGAGTGGATCGCCCGCAAGTTCGAGCAGCTGCATGACGCGGGCACCCCATGGAGGGAGATGGCGGTCCTCTTCCGCAAGAACAAGGACTTCGCCATGGTCGTCGACGTCTTCGGTCGTCACGAGATCCCCCTGGAGGTGGCCAACATCGGTGGTCTGCTCTCGGTCCCCGAAGTGGCCGAGCTGAGAGCGTGGCTCACCATCCTGGAGAGACCCGACGATGGCGCCGCCCTGGTCCAGATCCTCTTCGGCAGCCGTTACCGACTGGGACTCGCCGACCTGGCCCCACTGGTCCGTCTCGCCGGCGGATCGGACTCCGATGATCCGGAGCCGGTCACCCTCGTCGAGACCATCGAGCGTCTCGAGGAGACGACGGGGCTGCGCCCCGCGGCACACCAGGCCCTGACCCACTTCGCCGCGGTCTACCGCCGGCTCTTGCTCGAGAGCCAGGGGCTCGCGCTCGTCGACGCGTGCCGGCTGATCCTCGAGGCCACGGGAGCCTGGCGCGACGTCGAGGCGCTGCCCCCCAACCCTCGGCTCACGGCCCGTCTCAACCTCTACCGTCTCCTCGACCTCGCCGAGGACTGGAGCCCGCTCAAGGGCCGACCGTCGGTTCAGGCCTTCCTCGAGTATCTCGACGTCATGCAAGACGAGCCCGCCGACGAGATCGATGCCGCCAGACTCTCCGGGGAGGATGCGGTCACCCTGGTCACAGTGCACAGGGCCAAAGGCCTCGAGTGGGACAACGTGGCCATCCCGGCGGTCACCCGGGAGAACTTCCCCTCCAAGGCAGCGGAGTTCCCCAATCCATGGCGGGTGCCCGACCAGATCCCGGTGACACTGCGCATCGACGACGTGTTGGCCGAGCTCCCCCGCGACGAGGAGCCGGCGCGGGACTTCCTCAGGGCTCGTCATTGGCGACAGGAGTGGCGGGTGGCTTATGTCGCCGTGACAAGGGCCAGACGCCGGCTCTTTGTCTCCGGCGCCTACTGGTACGGGTTGGGTGAGGCTCTCAAGCGCCCGAAGGAGCCCTCGGAGCTATGGGACCTGGTCGACGGTCTCGACGTCGCCAGATGCGAGCGCAGGGCCGACCCGGTGCCCAGGCCCCTCGTGCTCCGTCTCGACACCGAGACCACGTTCCCCGACCCGCATTTCCCCGATGGTTGGGCGGCGACACTGCGGGCCGGCGTCGAAGACCCCAGACACATCTCCGAGGTGGCCACCCGGCTCCATCTCGGAGACGAGGTGGCGGCGATGGTCGACGGGTTCGAGGGCAGGCTCTTCGCCCTGGAGCCCGTCCCCGGGATGGAGAGGACACCCCAACCACCGGACGTCGTGTCAGTCACCGGCCTGGTCACGTATGCCCGGTGCCCACGGCAGTACTTCTGGACCACCGTCGACCCTCTCCCCCGCCGTCACAACCCGGCCGCCACCCAGGGCACCGAGGTCCATAGGCGTATCGAGATGCACCAGCGGGGTCAGGTCCCCCTCGAGGGTGAGGCACCCGATCCCTTCCGTGACACCGAGACCTGGTCCCCCGGGGCCTATCAGACCTATCTCACCTCACGCTTCGCATCAAAGACGGCGACCCTGGTCGAGTGCTCGTTCGAGCTGGGAACGGGGGCCGTGCTCCGTCTCCGGGGGCGGGTCGACGCCATCTACACCGACGGAGCCAACTGGGAAGTGGTCGACTTCAAGAGCGGATTGCCCGACGACGACCCAGCTCGACTGGTACAGCTTCAGTGTTATGCGATGGCGGCCCATGACCACGACTTCGGTCTCGACCCACCCCAGACGCTTCGGGTCACCTTCGCCTATCTCGGTGGGGGGGTCGAGGAGGTGAGCTATCACGCCGACGAGACCTGGATGATGACGGCTCAGGAGACCGTGCGGGGTCTCGCCAATGGCGTCGCCGAAGGCCGGTACGAGGAGCGGCCCGGTCCCTGGTGCGCCGGCTGCGACTTCCTCCGCTTCTGCGCGCCGGGAAGGGCCTTCCTCGGATGACCCTCCTCGCCGTGTTCGCCGGCTATCTGGTCGGCTCGCTGCCAACTGCGCTATGGCTGGGTCGGTGGCTCGGGGGCATCGACCTCACCGCGGTGGGCTCGGGCAACCCGGGCGCCAACAACGCCTTGCGCAGCGGGGGCCCGGCCCTCGGCGCCGTCGTCCTCGTTGTCGAGATGGCCAAGGGCGCCGGCGCTGTCCTACTCGGCGAGACCGTGGACCCGGGTCTTGGCGCCGTCGCCTCCGGGCTGGGCGCGGTCGCCGGGAACCTGTACAGCTCCTGGACAGGGTTCCGAGGCGGCAAGGGCCTCGGGATCACCGGGGGTGTGCTCGCCGTGGCCTGGCCCACCGTTCTCGGCCCCATCGTGGTTGTCATCGCACTCGCCGCCTGGCTGACGAGATCGGCGGCCCGGGCGGCTCTCATCGCCATCGCCGCCCTCGCCGGTTTTGCTCTTCTCTGGGCAGGTCTCGAGCTCCCCGTGGGACGTGGTGACACCGGCCCCGGAGGACTGCTCGCCCTCGCGGCGGGTGTCGGCTTCCTCCTCTGGCCGAGACATCGGGCCGGGCTCAGACGACCGAGCCCCGTTTGATCTCGACCACGATGGTCACCGGGCCCTCGTTGACGAGGGACACCCTCATCCTGGCCCCGAACCTGCCACGAGCGGTAGCCACCCCGCGCTCGGAGAGACGGCTGGTGAGCCGCTCCACTATGGGCTCCGCAACCTCCGGCGCCGCGGCGGCGGTGAACGAGGGTCGCCGGCCACGGCGCAGGTCCCCGAGAAGAGTGAACTGGCTGATCACGAGGGCCTCCCCACCGGTGTCGAGCAATGACAGGTTCATCCGGTCGTCCGCGTCTCCGAAGACACGGAGCACAGCGATCTTGTCGGCAGCCGTGACTGCGTCGTCCAGGGTGTCACCAACCGCCACACCGACGAGCAGACAAAGCCCCTCGCCGATGCTCGCCACCGTGGTTCCCTCGACACTGACGGCGGCGCTCGACACCCGCTGGGCGACTATGCGCATGGGCGTCCGATTGTGCCAGAGTCCATCTGATGGCCCAGGGTGATCTCGAGGCTCCGCCCGGTCTCGAGGCCGTCTATCTCGTCGACGCCGCCACCGAGTTGGAGAGCCGGATCCTCTTCCGCTGGGTGCGACGAGCGACACGTCGCCAATCGGTCGTCGTCAGGATCGACTCTTCCCGTCGTCGTGGTGGCGGCGATCACGCCGCCCTGCATGCCCGTCTCGTGCCCGGGTCAGGGGATTATCTCGTGCCTTTGCGGGTGGTGTGGATGGCGCCGGTTCGCCGCGGGAGGAGGTCCGTCGACTGGCGGGACGTTTTCAAGCCCGGTGACCCCCGCGATCCGAGGGGTCTGCGCGCCCACTGGATACGCTTCTTTCACCCGTCGAGAGTGGTCCCGGTCGCCGGGCAGGGCGCCTCCGTGGCCGATCTCCTCGAGGCCCATGCAGCCGGCGACGAGATCGACGGTCTCGTCCCCTTCGTGACGAGACGAGCCTGGCGCGCCCTCGACGTCTGCGAGCGACGTCTCCTCGGCAACCGCTACAAGGTCCCCCGATTCGTCCCCGAGACCATCCTCTCCCGGCGAAGCTTCCACGAGTCCATCGAGGGCTATGCCGCCGCCGTCGGTGTCGACCCGGTGACGGCGAGGGAGCGGGCAGCCCGATATCTGAAGGAGATCGCCGCCACCCACAGCCCCTACGTCATAGACATAATCGCCAACGTCATCCACACCCTGTACAGACGGGGTTACGGGGCGATCCGATACCACGAGGAGCAGGTGGCGGCGGTGGCCGAGCTCGGTGAGGCCAATCCCGTGGTGTTCCTCCCTTCTCACAGGTCCAACCTCGATCGTCTCAGCCTGCAGTTCCTCCTCTGGGAGAACGACCTCCCCCCAAATCACACGGCCGGGGGAATCAACCTCGACTTCTTCCCGGTGGGCCCGTTGATGAGAAGGACCGGTGTCTTCTTCATCCGGCGCTCCTTCCGCGACAACGAGCTCTACAAGCTCGTCCTTCGGGCGTACATCGACTTCCTCATCGAGAAGCGCTTCCCCCTCGAGTGGTACATGGAGGGAGGGCGATCCCGATCGGGGCGTCTCCTCCCGCCGCGTTTCGGGCTCCTCCACTACGTGGTCGACTCATTGCGGCGGGGCAAGGCCGACGACGTGATGCTCATCCCGGTCTCGATCGTCTACGACCAGATCCAGGATGTCCCCGACTACACCAGAGAGGCCTTGGGAATGGCCAAGGAGAGGGAGTCCCTCCGATGGCTCGTCCGGTCCTGGCGCTCGTTGCAGCGTCGCTACGGCGACATCCACATACGTTTTGCCGAGCCGGTCTCGGTGGCCACCATCACCGGCGACATCGGAGGCGTCGACGAGCCCGCCATCGCCCTCCAGAAGACGGCATTCGAGGTGATGCGTCGGATCGCCGGGGTGACGCCGGTGACCCCGACGGCGCTGGTCTCCATCGCCCTGCTCGCCGCCCGAGGGAAGGCGAAGACGGCCGGGGAGCTCGCGGACGGCTGCGCCACCTTGTCCCGGTTCCTAACCGCACGCGGCATAGAGATGACCGAGCCGGCCGATCTCTCCGATCCCGACGTGGTGCGTGTGATCCTCGCCCGGCTGGCGGACCACGGAGCGGTGTCCAGCCATGAGGCCTTGGGGAGGACCGTCCACTGGCTCGAGGAGACCCAGATGATCCAGCTCTCCTACTACCGCAACGTCGTCCTGCACTACTTCCTGCCCCGGGCCATCGCCGAGATTGCCCTCCGTCAGGGCCCAGGATCCTTCGACGAGGCCGCAGTCGGGCTGCAGGCCCTCCGCGACCTGCTCAAGTTCGAGTTCTTCTTCGCCGAGCGCGACCAGTTCGTCTCCGAGGTGTCCGCCGACATCTCGATCGACGTCCCCGGTTGGGAGCGTCTCCTCGACACCGCCGGCGCCGACGAGGTCTTGGCGAAGATGGGTGACCCGCTGGCCTACTGGGCGATCCTTCCCATCCTCGATGCCTACCAGGTGGTCGGCGACGAGTTGGAGGCTCTGCACGGGGACTTCGACGAGAAGAGATTCCTCAAGGCCTGCCTGGCCAGGGCCCGGATGTACCGCATCGAGGAGCGACTGATTTCGGGGGAGAGCGCCAGCCAAGTGATGTTCAAGTCGGCCCTGGCCTTGGCTTCTAACCGGGGGCTCCTCGAAGGTGGACCGACAGAGGCCCGGCTCGGCTTCGCATTCGAGGTGCGTCGGGTCCGTCAGTCGGCCGCTTTCGGTCTCTGAGGCTTCTTCGGGGCGAGACGACGCTTGGCGTCCTCGATCATTTCCGCAGACGACCGTGGCCGAGAGCCAGTCGTCGGGGGTCGGGGGGTCGGTGGCGGCTCGGTCGATACCGGGATCGCCGGCTCCGCGGGTGCCGACGGGGGCGCCGGTCTCTCTGCGGGTATCGGTGCCGTCCGCTCCACGGGTCGCGGGCTCTCCACGGGTGGGGGCGTTGACCGTGGTCGCTCCTGCGGGAATGGCGGGATCCCCCGTTGCGGTGGCGACGGTTGGGGGATCTCTGCCCGACGCCCCCTTCGGTTCAGCGCCCTGCCCACGAAGATGAGCACGATGGGGAGGAGGATGGCGTCCTCGAGGAACCCCGGAATCCTCCACCCGAGAACGTTGGAGGCCACGATCAGGGCGAGGATCACGATCCCGAGGGCGATCAGCGCCGACCCCGGTCGTCTCCGCGGCTGGTCGTTCAACATCAGCCAGGACTCCTCGTTATGGCCACCCGAAGGCGCCAGGTGGCCAGGGCGAGGAGGACGGCGGCATAGAGGGTGAGCACCCCGATTTGGGGCAGGATGTCGACGACCGTGCCGCCACGTCGGACCAGCTCGGCGAAGGCATCGATGGCCCAGGCGTGGGGGGTGATGAGGGCGACACGCTGCAACGTGGGCGAGAAGAGCTCGATCGGGACCATGGCGCCGCCAAGCGCCGCCAGGGCCAGGCTGAGCACCACGGCCACCCCACCAGCCTGCTGCTCGTTCCTGAAGACCGAGCCCATGAGCATTGCCGCGCCCGACCCGACGGCGCACACCGCCACCAGGACGAGGGCGGCCCCCAACGGGTCGCCCCAGTTGACCCCGAAGGCGACGAGGGTCACCACCATGATGTAGAGACCCTGGACGAGACCTGTTCCGAACCGTCCCAACGACTCCCCGAGGAGGATCGACCCAACCGAGGTCGGCGTGGACAGCATCCGCCTGCTGATACCGAGCTGACGGGTGAGGATGAGCGCCGCCGAGCCGGACAGGGCGGTGACGAAGATGAAGAGAACGAGTTGCTGCGACGCTCCCAGGTCGAACCGTCCCAGAGTGTCGGGAAACAGCGCCTCGCCGACGGTGCTGACCGCCACCCCCACCCCAGGGTCGTCCTCGGCGGCGGACTGGGCACCCACCAGGGCATCGTCGAACGACTGGCCGGTCTGGTCGGCGGCGTAGCCCGCCGCCCCCACGGGCTTCATCACCTCGGCGACCGCAGCGCCGATGACCGACTGGAGCTGGGCCCCGAAGCCGTCCGGGCGCACCATGAAGGCGATTTCGACCTCGGCCCCTGTCGCCGCGGTCTCGTCCATGCCTGCTGGGAGGAAGACACCGGCGTTGACGTATCCGCGCTCCACGGCACGCGTGAGTTCGTCACGGTCACCATAGAGCCGGGTCTCTATCGACTCCTCCACATCGAGACGGTCCACCACGGCCTCCGAGATCCGACCCCCCTCGGCGATGGTGACCCCGACGACAGGGAGCACTCCCCCGCCGAACTGGGCCCCGATGAGCAGGATGAGGGCGATAGGGAAGATGAAGACGAAGAAGATGTTCGATCGCTCCCTGATGAGCCGTTTCAGGTTCGCCCCGGCGATCGCCAAGGCCTTCATCGGCTCAACCTCCTTCGCATCGCCGCCCAGCCGATCGTCCCGGCCACGAGGGCAAAGACGGCAAGGGCCGCGGCGGAGGGCAGGGCGCCGGTCCATGACCCCCCACCGGCGATGTCGCCGAGACCCCTGAGGAACCAGGCGTGGGGGGTGGCATAGGTGAGACGGGAGACCAGATCGTCGCCCTGGCCCAACGGGAAGAAGACCCCGCCGAGGAGACCGAGGGTCACCGCGATGATCGAGCCGAGGTTCTGGGCGCCCTCGGGGGTCCGGGCGACGGCGGCCACCAGACCCATGAGCCCCGTGCCGGCGGCGACCGCGGCGACGACGAGGAGAGCCACCCCCAAGGCCGGGCCCCAGTCCGCCGACATGATGAGGGTTGTGGCCACGACCAGCACTCCGAGTGAGAACACGCCGAGAGCCAAGGAAAGCAGAGCCTTCCCCATGACCACCGACCATCGGGAGATCGGCGCGGCAAACAGCCGGGGCAGGGTCCCGTCCCGCTCCTCCTCGAGCAGGCCCACCACCCCGAACTGGACGGTGAAGAACACGAAGAAGATCGCCATCCCGGCGGCGTAGTAGGTGGTGGCGTCGAGAAGACGGGTGTCCGCCGACAGGTCGCTCAGGCTGTAGCTGAACGCCGATGCGGACGGGTCGTCGAGTGAGTCGACGAACTCCGGGGTGGGGAGTACCCCGCTGAGCTGGGCGGTGGTCAGGATCGCCAACCGGGTGGTCTCGATCCCGGTGGCGAACTGATCGGCGATCGAGGCCGCGATCTGTGTCGCCGTCGGAGCGTCGATATCCCCAACGACACCAATCTCCGGGCTCCCCATGGCCACGTCGGCGCCGAAGCCGGTGGGGATCACGTAGAAAGCGTCGATCTCACTGTCTGACAGGGAGGTCTCCGCGGTCTGGGTGTCCCCGAACGTGCGCAGACTGAGGACCTCCTCCTCGTCGAGGTCCTCCAACACGGCCGTGAAGGCCTCGGACACCTCCGAGGCGTCGAGATCAACCACTCCGTACTCCAGGCTGAGACCACCGCTCGCCACCGCTCCACCGAAGATGAGGTTGAAGATGAAGGCCAGCGTCAACGGGGCAAGGACCCCGATGATGGCCACGGAGCGGTCGCGGACCCTGAGCCTCAGGTCCTTTCCTGCGATCCGGAATGCGGCGGGCACGATCAGTCCCGGAGGGCCTTGCCGGTGAGATGGAGGAACACCGCCTCCAGGTTGGGCTCGATCACCTGAACCCCGCTGATGCTGCCCCCCGCGGCGGTGACCCGGGCCAGGAGGTCCGGGAGGATGGAACCGGCGTTGTCGACGAGGACCTCGATGCTGTGGTCGCCGGCGGACACCCCTGAAACCCCAGGGAGACCCTCGAGGGCCGGGGCGGCCGATCGGATGTCACCTGTCATCGAGACCCGGTCCTTCTCACCGACCAGCGAGACGAGCTCACGACGGGTGCCCTCTGCCTTGATCTTGCCCTCGTCGATGATGGCCACCCGGTCGCAGAGCCGCTCCGCCTCTTCCATGTAGTGGGTCGTGTAGAGGACCGCCATCCCCTCGCTAGAGAGCCGCTCGACCGACTCGAGGATGGCGTTGCGGGACTGAGGGTCGACGCCGACCGTGGGCTCGTCGAGGATCAGCAATCGGGGAGTGTGGAGCAACCCGATACCGATGTTGAGACGGCGCTTCATGCCCCCGGAGAACTCCTTCGTCAGGTCGTCGGCGCGGTCGGCGAGACCTATCACGCCGAGCACCTCGTCCACCCGGGAATCGAGACGTGCCCCATCCAGGTCGTAGAGGCGGGCGAAGAAACGCAGGTTCTCCCGGGCGGTCAGGTCGGGATAGATGGCCAGGTCCTGGGGTACGAGACCGATGGCCGCCTTGCCCTTGGTGGACCTTGGGGAGATCTTCTCCCCGGCCACCTCCACAGTGCCGGCGTCCCTCTCCAGAAGACCGGCGACCATCGAGATCGAGGTCGTCTTCCCAGCGCCATTCGGGCCGAGGAGCCCGAACGTCTCCCCTTCCGCTATCGAGAAGCTGACCCCGTCGACCGCCACCAGCTGGTCGAACCTCTTCACCA
>JAKEHF010000068.1 GCA_022615295.1 Actinomycetota bacterium
GGCCGCTACATGGAGTATGGGAGACGACACCGGACCGTCCCCCCATGGCTCCGCCGGGCCCTCCACCACAAATACCACGGGGTGTGCGCCGTCGACGGCTGTAACAGCCGACACCGGCTCCAGGTCCACCACATCTTCCCCTGGAGCCAGGGAGGCCGCACCGACCAAGACAATCTGGTCTTGCTCTGCTGGTACCACCACCATGTCGCCATCCACGCCCAAGGTCTCCAGCTCTACACCACCCCTCAGGGCCGGATCAGACTCAAAACACCCGAGACGGCACGAGGGCCCTAGAGGCAGAATCCCCCAGCCCCCGAACGAAGCCGTCTATCTCGTCACACAACCGACCCAACCTGGTTCGAGCATGGGTTGATGCCACACGCCGTCCAGAATCACCACGCGTCAACCCCTGCCGCCGCCGTCTTCTCCCACTCACGACCAACCCCGCTAGGTGGTGGGGAGGGTGCGCACCACCGCGGCGAGGGCGTCGTAGGTCCGCTCCCCCATGTGTTTGTCGTCCTCGTCGAGGAGGTTGGCCATTACCTTGAGTGTCCACTCCATCAGCGGACGGTTGCGCAAACCGGTGTGGGCCAGGGTGCGCATCACAGGGGGGTTGCCGATGAGCTTGACGAAGATCCGGGCCATCTTGTAGTAGAGCCCGAACTCGTCGGAAAGGATCTGGGGATAGCGTCGGAGGAGACCGAGGTCGTCATCCCGCACCGCCTCACCGACGACCGCGGCGGCGATGCGGCCGGTCTCGTAGGCGTAGGAGATTCCTTCTCCGTTCCAAGGGTTGATGGCGCCGGCGGCGTCGCCAACGGTGAGCCAGTTAGCGCCCACCAGCGGTCCACGTGAGAAGGACATCGTGAGCTTCCCACCGACCGGCTTGCCGAGGAGGAATTCCTCGGACATGCCCCAGTAGGCGGGGGCGATGGCGGCGTAGTCGTTCATCATGCTGGTGGTGTTGACGTCCTTCCACCGCTTGAAGGTGGAGAGAAGGCCGACACCGACGTTGATCGTGCCGTCGCCAAGCGGGAACACCCATCCGTACCCGGGCATGGTCGCCCCGGTTCGGTCCCTCAGATCGAGCTGGCTTTCCAGGTAGCGATCACCCGAGCGCGGCGAGGTGTAGTAACCGCGGGCCGCCATGCCCATCGGGTAGTCGCGCCGACGGGCCGTGCCCAGCTCACGGCCGAAGCGGTTCATCGAGCCGTCGGCGATGATGGTGACCTTGGGCGTCCTCCGTGTCGTCTCCCCCTCGTGTTGCAGGTCGACTGCGGCGAGCCGCCCCTCCTCGACGACGGGCGTGGCCGTCGTCTTCTCCAGGACCGTCACCCCTTCCTTCTCGGCGAGACGGGCCAGCTGCATGTCGAGATCGCGGCGTCGGATCACACCACCCCAGTTGGGGAATCTGGTGTGCTCGGGCCACGGCATCTCGATCATCAGATCGTCGCCGGCATACGCGCGCAGACCGTCAATGTGATGGAACTCGGGCACGGTGAAGTCAAAACCCATGTCCATGAGTTGAAGGATCGCCCGCGGGGTGAGCCCGTCCCCGCAGGTCTTGTCCCGGGGATACTCCTTGGCTTCGACGACGGTGACCGGGTGACCCTCCCGGGCAAGCCAGAGGGAAGCGGCCGCACCGGCCGGGCCGCCACCCACGACAAGGACCTCGCTCATGTACCGGCGAGGGTAGGAGCTGGGGCCCGGAATTCGTCAACCCGGACCGAAGCTAAGGTCGCCGCGAATGAGCGGGCTCTCCACCGCCACCGTCACCCGCCTCCCCCGATACCTCCGATTGCTCGAAGAGATGCCACGGGAGACGGTCAGTTCGGAGGAGCTCGCCGGCGCCGCAGGAGTGACTGCGGCCAATGCCCGACGCGACCTCGCCGCCCTCGGCTTCCAAGGCATCAGGGGGGTCGGTTACCTCACCACCGAGCTCCGTGACCGGATACGCAAGGAGCTGGGGATCGAGACGAGACGGAGGGTGGGGATCGTGGGCGCCGGAAACCTCGGCACTGCGCTGGCCCGTTACACCGGTCTGTCCAAGAGGGGCTTCGATGTCGCCGTCATCTACGACGTCCATCCGGGTCGTGTCGGCCAGCGGATCGGGGACCTGACCATAAGGCATCTCGACGACATGACTGCGGACCTCGAGAAGGGGGTGTTCGACATGGCGATCCTCGCGGTCCCGGCCGGCTCCGCCCAGAAGGTCGCCGACGCCCTGGTGGAGGCGGGTGTGGCGTCGATACTCAACTTCGCACCGACGCGGGTGAGCGTCCCCAAGAGCGTGGCGATGCGGCAGGTCGACCTCTCCAACGAGCTGCAGATCCTCAGCTACTACGGCTGAGCCTTCAGTAGTCGGCGCCCTCTTGGGTCTGTTCGTGCTGATGGAGTGCGGTGAGGAACACCAGGAACAGGACCAGAGATACCAGCAGATAGGTGATGGGGATGACCCGTATCTCGAAGGCGTTGAGACCTTCGATGTTCTCCGGCTTCGGTCCCCGCGGGGCGTAGACCACGAAAAGGAGCGAGGTGATCGACAGCCACCCGAAGACGGCGGCTCCAGTGACGAGAAAGCCGAGCTTCTTGCCGAGATTGGTGTAGGTGAGGAGATACATCGACCCGTAGAACAGGGCCACCGCAGCCAGTGTGAGGATGATCCCGGTGACGAAGAGGTTCGCCGAGAGCAACGACCGGAAGAGCTCACGGAACATCTCTACTCGATCCCGTCCAGGACGCCGGATCGTAGATAACGGGCGAGGAGCTCGATGTCCTCCTCGGCGAGGAGGGCTCCGAACGCCGGCATCCGCCCCGATCCGAACCCGTTGAGACCGTAGGGGCGTTGTGCCATCGAGCCGTTCACGAGGAAGTCGACGAGGAGATCGACTTCTTCCTCGTCCTCCGGAGCCTCGCCAAACTGGACCAGCGGGCGGCCGTCCCACAAGGCCGGTGCGAAGCCCCCAGAGCCCGCTTCCTGCGTGTAGGGGATCCCGGCACTGAACCCGGCGGTGTGACAACGGGCGCAGTTGGTCTGGAAGAGACCCACGGCCCTGGCCGCGTCCTCTTCGGTGGCTCCCATGGCCTCGGCGACACCGGCGATGTCGATGACCCAGGTCCGGCTGCGTTGGGCGTTGAGGAGGAACTCGAGCCCGGCCTCCTCCGCCGGTCGTATGCGGCCCTCGTTGTCGACCAGCACCCGTTTGCTCAGGGCGGCCGACTCGATGGCTCCGACCACGGTGGTGGCGGTCGTCAAGTCGGGCTGGCCGCCCGCCGACGCCGGATTGGCGGGGTCGAGGGCAACCTGGACCAGGCCCGAGGGGACCGTGGCCCCGGCAGCCTCGGTGATCTGGGCGTTGATCTGGGCCTCGGCGGCATCGGAGATCCCGTCCTCGTCGGTGTCGTCGCCCTCGTCGGCCTCGAGGATGGCTTCGATGGCCCCGATGTAGTTGACGAGGATGGGATCTCTATCGAGGGCGCCACGCAGCTCCTCGAGAACTCCCTCGAGCACCTCGGCGTCGGGTGCCGCCGGATCGAGCACGATCGGTTCGACGGCCCGGAAGTAACCGAGAATCTCCACCGACATCTCGGAGAGACGGGTCTCGGTCACGTCGGAGAGCCTGTCGGCGTCGGTGTCACGCCCCTCGGCCGCGGTCTCGAGGAGGTCGGACGCCTCCTCGGCGAGCGGGGCGAGGAATTCGGAGTCGGCCGGAGCCTGGTCGATCTCGGCAACCAGCTGGTCCTGACGGACGATGGCGGCGGCGACGGCGGCGTCGGCGCCCTCGAGACGGGCCAGCTCGAAACGGATCCTGTTCGGCATCTCGTTGACGATGACCTGCTGGGGTCGTTGGATCGTCTTCAGGTAGTTGACGACATCGTTGACCTGATGCTCGTTCATGGGGCCGCCGCCGGCGAGACCCCATGCCGGCATCGGGGTGTTCCCCCGCCCGAAGGTGATCCAGAAGTTGACCTCATCCTCGTCGTAGCGGAGGAAGACGTCGTCGAGCGACGGGGCAGCCCAAGTTACGGTCACCCCGGATCGCTTCTCGACGTAGCTGGCGGATCCTCCGGAGCCGAGCGGCCCGTGACAGTTGAAACAGGCGAACTCCGCGACGATGTGCTCGCCTCTCTCGACCGATGCCTCGTCGAACTCCTCGACGAATCCCTCCTGACGGGCAGGCTCAGCCAGGAAGTAGAGGGGTAGGGAGACGGCGAGGAATGCCGAGAAGGCGATGGCCGCCTTCTGGCCCCTCTCGAGACGACGTGTCTCCAGCTGCTGGTCGTCTATCCCCGGCCGGAGGTTGTGCGGGATCTCCTCACCGCTGCGGTTGCGGAAGGCGCTGACCATCATGATGCCGAGCCAGACAATTCCGGCGACGAGCGCCAGGACGGTGATCACCTCGGCTGTCACGCCTCAGGCCCCCGTTTCCGGGGCGGCCGCCACCGCACCGATGCAGCTCGGGCCCTGGGGATAGGGGACCGACAAGGCAGTGGCCCGGGAAGTCTCGATGATCGAGCCCGTCTTGATGATGAACCGGCTGTCGACCACCTCGACCACGAAGCGGTCGAGGTTCCTCGGGGCCGGGCCACCGAAGTACTCACCTATGGAGTTGTACTTGGAGCCGTGACAGGGACACTCGAAGCCGACGGCGGTGGCACACCAGGGCACCCGGCACCCGAGATGGACACAACGCTGGAACAACGCCATCAGACCCCCGGCGACCACCGGGAAACCCGCGAACTGATCCGAGACCGACGGTGGAGCGGGCACCACGTAGGCCCGGGCCTCGGGGACGAACACCGGGACCACCGAGCCATTGGGCGTCACCACCTGGGTGAGCAGGTCGCTCACCGGACCGGCGTCGACATCCGAGCCGAAGCCACCGGTCAGCTTGGGCCAGAACATGGCCAGCGAGCTGACGGTCATCAGCCCGAGAAAGGAGAAGAAGGTGGCCGATATGGCCCGGTTGAAGAACTGCCGACGGGTGACTCCGGCCTCCTCCGGCGATACCTCGATCACCCGCTGCGCCTCGAGGACCCGCACCGCCACCGGCGCCGGCTCCTCCACCACTTCGGGCTCGACGACCTCGTCCTCCTCGACCACAACGGGAGCCTCGATGCGCACACCGACCATGGAACGATCGGCCCTTCTGGTCTCCGCCGACAAACCGGCCAGCGGGTCGGCGGGTCGTGACGCCTGACTGCGACGGTAGGCGATGGTGAACGCGCCGATCGCCCCGAGGATCGCGAACACCGCCACCCCGACCAAGACCATGTTGGTGAAGGTCATTCGAAATGCACCCAGTCGAGGAGGTCGTCGAAGAAGATCCCGTCCCGCCACGGGTAGGACCAGTTGAAGCCACGACCTCTGAAGAGGACCCCGAACATGGTGAGCGTGGCCGATCCGGCGATGAAGATCGAGTAGAGCATGACGGCGAACTTGCGGTCCGACGGCCGGGTCGACGGGTTCTTGTCGATGAATGGGATGAGCATGAAGCCGATCAACCCGGTGAAGGTGGGCACCATCACCCCGGCGATCTGGGGGTCGAAGTAGCTCAGCAGCTCCTGGAGCCCGAGGAAGTACCAGGGTGCCTTGGAGGGGTTGGGGGTGAGGTTGACGTTGGCCGGGTCGAGCAGGGGGGAGTGGATCACCACCGCCATGACCACCAGCAATCCCGTTATGGCGAGGAGGGCCGAGAACTCCATGAGCATGAGATGGGGCCAGGTGTTGACCTTGTCCGTGGGGTCGGGTTTGACGGTCTGGATCGCCCGTGCCTTGACCACGGTGAGCAGGCGCTGGGTGCGGACCCCCTCGGGGAGACCGGTGGGTGGCACGACCGGTCTCGGAGTGACCATGGCCGCCAAACGGCCCGAGCCGTTCCCCGAGCCGTCATCTGACGGTCTCTCCTCGACCAAGGTCGCGACCTCGGCCGGGCCGGTCTCCGCCTCCGCAGCAACCGGCTCGACCTCGGAAGATGCCTCGGCCGGTGGCACCGGCTCTTCGTCGTATTCGGCGACCTTCGGCTCCTCTGCCGCGACCTCCGGTTCCGCGCCCTGGGAAATCTCGACCTCGGCCTCCGGCTGAGAACGCGGGGGCACTTCGGACATGGCGGGCTCCGGCTCCGCCTCGGCGGCGGCCTCCGCGTCGGTGACGGGACGCTCCATCGGCTCGGCGCGAGGCACCTCGACGGGGGGGCCCTCCCCGGTCATCTCGGCCAGCACTGCCTCGACGGGCACGCCCAGGGCGCGAGCTTTTGCCTCTGCGGATCTTCTCAGGAGGTCTTCGGGTATGTCAACCATGGGAGTCTCAGAGTGGCCCGGATACGCCGCCGTCCTTGCGGACTCGCCAGAAGTGGACGGCCATGAATATCACGATCACGAACGGGAACGCCAGCACGTGAAGAACGTAGAACCGGAGCAGGGTGGCGGCGCTGACCTCCGCACCGGCGAGTAACGCGAACTTGACCTGATTGCCGAACACGGGGACGAAACCGGCCATGTTGGTGCCCACAGTCACCGCCCACAGTGCCAGCTGATCCCAGGGGAGGAGGTATCCGGAGAACGAGAGGAGGAGGGTGAGGAGGAGCAGTATCACGCCGACCACCCAGTTGAACTCCCGGGGCGGCTTGTATGCCCCGTGATAGAAGACCCGACTCATGTGCAGGAAGACCGAGAGAACCATGAGATGTGCGCCCCAGCGGTGGATGTTGCGAACGAGGGAGCCGAAGGCGACGTCGGTGGAGAGACGTTGGATGTCGTCGTAGGCCAGCTCACCGGTGGGGGTGTAATAGAACATGAGGAAGATCCCGGTGATGGTGAGCACTATGAAGAGGAAGAAGCTGAGCCCACCGAGACAGAGGGTGTAGGACAGCTTGACACCATGTCTTTTCACCTTGACGGGGTGGAGGTGATAGAGGACGTTGTTCATCACCACGTATGAACGGTTCCTCGGGCTGTCCTGGTAGCCCTGTTTGAACGGTGAGCCCGGTCTGAGGATGGCCTCCACGACCTGTGAGCCCCAGAGCTTCTCCTGGGCCTCCTTGACCCGGTCCTTGAGTGCCGTGCGTCCGTTGCCGTTAGCCAAGTCCGCTCCTACCAGCGCATACCGTACGAGTAACCGTTCTTGAAGTCACGTTGTCCAGTGTCGAAGTCCCAGGGACGTCTGTCGAGCCCCAGCTCCTGGGCCTGCTCGGCCAGCGAGCCCTCGAACTTGCCGAGGGAGATCACACCGGTCGGGCAGCGGTCGATACAGAGCGCGCATCGGGTGCACTCGTCCTCGTCGACAATGAAGAAGCCGTAGTTCTGACTGTCCTCGGCGGGGTGGTCCACGTTGACCGCCTCGGTGATCGAGTCGAGGGAGAGATAGTGGATGCACTTCCATGGGCAGATGTCGACACACCCCTCACAGAGGATGCACTCCGACTGGTCGATGTGGAGGAACTGCTTCGGCCGCAGCTTGTCCACGAAGTAGTCACCCTCGACCAGCGCCAGCTGGTAGTCGTCCCTGATCGGGGGGGTCTCGTCGACGACGCCCTTGGGCATCAGCCGTCACCCCTCACCAGCGGTCGGCCGTAAGGTGACACCAGATCCTTCTGCTGTGCCGCCGGTCGGCCTTGCTTCATCTTCTGGATCTGGATGGTGAGGACCGCCGCCGCCACGAGCATGACGACGTGATAGCCGCCGGAGATGGCGTCCTTGATGGCGGCGTAGCTGATCTCCACCTCGTTGCCGAGGACGAGCCACGACGGGATAACCAGGGCCACGCGCTGGCTGGACCACTCGAGATCGGTCTGGGCAAAGTTAAGCCACTCCGAGGGGACCATCCCGAAGAAGAAGACCAGGGCCACCCAGGCGATGAGGGCGGCGACCGTGGCCCGGGCCCACGTCATGGGCTGGTTGAGCACCCAGAGAAACGTGGCGCCGACCAGTAGGAAGGTGGTGGCGCCGCCCACGATCAGATATCCGGCGGCCTTCCACAGGATCCCGCGGGGGAACCAATTGAAGTAGTCGACAACCACGATGACCTCGACGCCATCGACGACCTGGGTCTGCGGGTAGGACGCCCAGTGGAGCCAGAAGACGCCCAGGGCGAGACTGGCGATCCCGAGGAGGAGCAACCCCGACCCGATGGCCTTGCGGCGACCGTCGCTCAGTTCTGCGAGTCGATACATGTTGGTCCGTGACCGATTGTGCTGTCGC
Organism: Actinomycetota bacterium; assembly: GCA_022615295.1. Classification (GTDB taxonomy): domain Bacteria; phylum Actinomycetota; class Acidimicrobiia; order Spongiisociales; family ZC4RG35; genus ZC4RG35. Next base: position 8,200 of record JAKEHF010000068.1, read on the forward strand.
AAGGTTTGTAGCACAAACGCATACCCACTCCGCACCGCACCGGCACGGGCCTGCCGACACCGGACGGTATGCTCCCCGCCGTCTCGTCCCATTCGAGGAGCCGCTTGGCCGACACCAAGACAGCAGACATTCGGGCAGTGCTCGGCGGTGGCACACCCGAGGATCGTCTGGCCGCCGTCCACATCCTCGTGGGGGCGGTCTTCCTCCTGATCGGCAGTGTCGCCGCGGTGCTGTCCTTCTTCGCCCTCCGCTTTCCCGACCTGATCCCGGTCAGCTATGGGCGCCTCGAGCCGATCGCCAATCTCACCCTCGTCATCGGCTTCGGGGTCGTATCCCTCGTCGGTGGGATCTACTACGCCCTCCCCCGGCTGACCGGCACCCGTCTCTGGAACGCACGTCTCGCCGGTCTCGGGCTACTGGGCACGACCGGTCTGGTCACGCTCGGGGTCCTGGCCGTCGCCCTCGGTCTGGGGAGCGGTCGTCAGCCATTCGGTCTGCCATGGTGGCTCGATATCCCGATGCTCGGGGTCCTCGCCGTGCCCTTCATGGTCACGGGCCGGACCATCGCCGAACGACAGGAGCGTCGCTCATACGTGACGGTTTGGTTCATGCTCGGCGGGGTCACATGGCTCCCCCTTCTCTACGCGGCCCACGTCGCCGGTCATCTCCCCTCTCTCGGCGTCTTGGCGGTCGCCTACAACGACCTGTTCCTGAGTTCCGGCCTCCAGACCATGGTGATCCTCACCCTGGGCAGCGGTCTCTTCTACTACACGGTCGTGCGTGAGCTCGACGTGCCCCTCGCCAGCAGACAGTTGGCGATGGTCGGCTTCTGGTCGCTTGGCTTTGCCTCGGTGTGGTGGGGAACCGCCCAACTCATCTTCGGCCCGGGCCCCGACTGGGTATCCGGTGTCGCCGCCGCCCTGGGGCTGGCCCTGCCGGTGGGTGCCCTCGCCAACGCCGCCAACGTCTCCCTCACCCTCGAGGGCTCGTGGGACGAGACCAGCACCCATCCCGGGGTTGCCGCGGGGGTCACCGGGACCTATCTCGCGGTGGGAGTGGGCGCCATCGCCGCCTTCGCCGGGTTTCGGTCGGTGGCCGCGGTCACCGCCCTCACCGGATTCTGGGAGGGAGTGGAGTACGCACTCATCGCCGGTGTGGGCGCGCTTCTAGTGGCCGGCACCACCCTCCCCTCCCTGCCTCGTCTCCTGGGGAGGGAGATCGTGAGTCGGCAGCGGGCCCGCACCTTCACCAGGCTGACCTTGGCCGGGAGCGTCGGCGTCCTCGTCGCAATGGCGGCCCATGGCCTGCTCAGCGGCTACTCCTGGATCGGTGGCGCCAATACCGGAGAGTTCGTCAGCGTCGGCGAGGGTTGGGGAACCGGTGTAGGCGCCGGCGGTGACACCCTCCTCCTTCTCGCCCTTATCTCGGCGGTGGTGGCGTTGATGGGCCACCTCTCGTATGCCTCCACGGTCTTCGGCACGCTGGTGCGCGGCAGGGCCGTGCCACAGGAGGTCCTGGTCTCGATGGGGGTCGAGGATGAGTGACCTGCTCACGGCCGCTGCTGCGGCGTTGGGCGTGCCCGAGACCCTGGTGAAGCGGGCCGCGGCGGCGCGGGCCGCCGAGACCGGCGCCAGCACCGACGACATCCTTGCCGCCTGGGCAGGTGGGGAGCCGATGGTCCCGACCGGAGCAGCTCCGCCGCCCTCACCGCCGGAGCCCGAGGCGGCGCTGGCGGAGCCTTCCCCGGTCCCGGAGATCGTCGTCGACATCCCATCGCCGCCACCCGCGGCGCCCGCCGCCCCCCAGCCGACCGGGCCGTACAAGCCGCCCGTCCTTGTCGGAGTCTCCGACAACCCGATCGTGGTCCTCGTCGGGGTGATCGGGCTGTTCCTCGTCGTGTTCCTGGTCGGTCTCGTTGGGCCTTCGGTGGCGTCGCCCAACCCCGGGGCCCGCACGAGCGAGATCGACTTCAGTGAGACGGCGTCGGAGGGGCGCGGGGTCTATGTCGACCTCGGCTGCGCCGCCTGTCACACCCAGATGGTGAGACCGGTGGTTGCCGACGTCGGTCTCGGGGGGGTGACCCTCAACGACACCAACCAGGTCTTGGGCACCCGTCGCTTTGGACCCGACCTCTCCAACGTCGGCGCCCGGATGAGCACAAGTCAGATCGAGGCGGTGGTGACCGGATTCGACGGGCACCCCGCCCATGCCCTGTCCGCCGAGGACATGGCGTCTCTGATGGCGTATCTCGCCGAATCGGTCACGATGACGGGTGGGCAATGAGCGAGCTCCTCACAGCAGCGGCGGCGGCCCTGGGAGTGCCCGAGACCCTCGTGCAACGGGCGGCTGCGGCCAGAGCCGCCGAGACCGGCATGAGCGTCGACGAGGTGCTCACTGCCTGGGCCGGAGGGGCCACAATCGCTGCACCCTCCCCGGCCGAGGAGCCCGCAACACCCACCGAGGAGACCGTCTCGACGCCGGCCGTGGAGCCGGCGCCATCCGCACCGGCGGCCGAGCCGTCGCCGGTGACACCGGTTGCGCCGGCGGCCAGGACCGTGGCGGCCCCGCCATTGGTGCCGGCAGAGGTCACCGCACGGGAAGCGGCCCGTCTCCCCGAAGTGGTGACGGTGCCCACCGCCGGGATCAGGGAGAGGACGGGGTCGTCGATGCCGAGATGGCTGACCACCATGCTCCTGGTGGCCCCCCTCTTTGCCCTCATCGCCCTCGGGGGGTCGGCCACCGGTCAGTGTGGCGAGGCCACCGAGCTCGGGATCGACGTGGTGACAGGGCGGATCGTCAACTGTGACGGCACCGAGTTCACCGGTCGACCCACCGGCGGCGCGGGGGGCGATTTCATCGCCGCTGGCGAGCGAATCTTCAACGGCTCCACCGTGGCCGGGGTCAACTGCGCCGGGTGTCATGGAGCGAGTGGACAAGGGTCGGGCAGCTTCCCGGCGCTCACCGGGGTGTTGACCACCTTTGGCGTCTGCGCCGACCACATGGAATGGGTGAGTCTGGGGTCCGGGGGTTTCCGGGCCGCGGGCAGGGAGACCTATGGGGACACCCAGAAACCGGTGACTCAGGGCATGCCCGGTTTCGCCAACTCCCTGACACCGGAGCAGCTGGCGGCGGTGGCCGCCTTCGAGCGGGTCCGTTTTGGCGGCGCCGATCCGGCAGTCGTCGGTGTCGACTGTGGTCTGGTGGAGCCGCCGCCGGTGGATGGGGAGACACCACCCACCACCGTCCCAGGAACTTAAGCGAAAGTGTTCAAGTAGCCACGGAGAGTGGTCGATAATCACCTGGCATGCAGGAAGGAGGGAACTCCGTTCCCCTCATGCCTGAGGGCACGTTCGTCCCAGGTGTGAACGGATAGCCTCCCAGCCCGCCCCACGGTGACGGATCCCTCCTTCATGTAGGTCGAGGCCCCCTCCCCAGGGGGCCTCGACAGGTAACGGCCCCCCAACCCGACCACAACAACGACGGATGCCCACCTTCATGCAGGTCGAGGCCCCCTCCCCAAGGGGCCTCGACAGGTAACGGCCCCCCAACCCTATCCCCGAGTGGGTCTCGACCCGGGGTCTACCCTCCCGACATGCGACCCGCCACCGCCATCATCCTCATCATCCTCCTGGTGGTGATCGCGGTCGCCGGTCTCGCCCAGCTCTGGCTCATCCTGACGTCAGGGTGACGGAGACACCGATAGCGATCCCGAAGACGTCGTCCGCCCGTCCCGAGCGCACCGCTATCGCCACGAGACCGGCCGAGTCGATGTGTATGAGACCCTCCCCCTCTCCGACCTCGGAGTAGTTGCGGGCCCAGGGGAGATTGTGGATCGCCGACCCAAGCCTGAGGACGGCGGTGTCACCGGGACTAAGCCCAGCCGCGGTCAGGTCCTCGGGAGAGAGATTGGTCTGGGCGTTGCCGAATCGATCTATCCACCAGACCTCGCCTGTGACCCGTCTGTCATCGACCTCGGCGAGCGGCAGCAAAAGCGGCACCACCTCGTCACCGTCGAGACGAGGACCGAGATCGTCGAGGGTCGCCTCACCGGAAGCGAGCAAGGCAGCGGCAGGGGCGAACAC
>JAKEHF010000069.1 GCA_022615295.1 Actinomycetota bacterium
CCAAGGCGACACGATGAATCTCTTCCAATCCGCCGCCGAAACCGTTGCGACCGCGCTTCAAGCCAAGCGCGTCGGCACGCCAGTCTTCGTGCGCCTCGTGGATCCGGGGAAGATCCGCCGCGTCGGAGCCGGACGGGGTGGCCCGAATCGCCACCTCGTGGAACACGACAATTGCGCCGAAGACGAAGACATCGGTGAGCGCCGGTCGCGTGCCGTCGCCGATGAGCCAGTCGAGGACGGCGAACAGTGAGACCACGAAGCTCGTCATGAACACGGCTTCGATCAACGACAGGTACACAGTCCAGCCGGCAGCCTGGGGATGGGTCGCCCTCCGCTCGCGTTGACGGCGCCACAGGATGAAGGCGAACGGCCCGGCGACCACTATGCCCGCCAGTGACGAGGCCACCTGACGCTCCGGGTCGAAGACGAAGGCCCCTCCAGGGAAGGCGGCCCTTCCCAGAGCGACCAGGGAGAAGCCGAGCACACCGACCGCAACCGCCAGCAGGAGATAGACCAGGACGTCCCCGGCGCTCTCCGGACTACCCGGTTGCTGGGCTGTGCTCCGTCTCAGGAGGGCGATCACGGCGGCGACGATCAGACCGAGGACCAGGACCGGGATCAGGACCCCCATCAGAACTGCTCGCAGGCCCAGCGGAAGTATGGCCACGGGTCCTGGGTCAGGTACCAGAATCCGTCGCTCTCGGTGAGAGTGAACTGCTCCTGCTGGGTCCACCCGGTGCCGAGGGGCCCCTGGTCCCCGAACTGGAGCCTGACCAGGACGAAGGCGGTGTCACCGCTGATCTCGGTGTTGTCGTGCACGGCGGTGAACGGCTGTTGCTCGCCGTTGGCGGCGATGTCCTCGGGGTCACATTCGGCGAACGAGTCTGGGTCGAGGATGGCGAAGGCGTCCTCCCACTGCGTGCCGTCGATGGCGAGGAGATACTCCTGGACGGCCCCCTCGGGGGTCGTCGGGTCGAATGTCGTGGGACCCCGGAGCAGGGCTATCGCCACAAGCACCACCACGCCGACGACGGCCGCCGTGGGCACCAGCCACGAGGAGAGGGGCACCACTCGCTCGGAGAGGTGCTCAGAGTCGGTCATACCCAAGTCCTCAGTCATTATCGGCCATCGCCCTGAGCACGTCAGGGATCCCGGCGCCAGCCAGGACCACCGGCTCGAACCCCCTGGCCTCGAGCAGTGAGGCGGTGATCCCGGCCCGATACCCGCTGGCACAGGCGACCCACACAGGCCTCTCCGGGTCGAGCGTCGTGTCGGCCTTCGCGGCGACATCGGGCACGTAGAGCAGGCTGGCCCCTCCAATCGTCCCCTCCTGCCACTCCGAGGGGGCCCTGGTGTCGACCATCTGGGCGCCGGAGACCGCGGCCTCGGCAAACTCGTCGGGGGCGGCCACCCGATAGCTCTGCAACGGTTCCTTCCACTCATCGAGCCCGTCGATGAAGCCGAGCACCCGATCGAACCCGACACGTGCCAGCTGAGTGACGGCCTCGGATACGTCATGACCCTTCTCTGTCACGAGGACCAGGGGTGAGCCGAAGGGGACCATCCAGCCCACCCAGACCCCGAAGTCGGAGCGCAGCTCCACGCCGAGCGAGCCCGGGATATGACCGGCGGCGAACACCTTGGCGGGCCTGGTGTCGACGATCACCACATCCTCTCCCAGGTCACGAAGCCCATCCTCGCCGATGGGCTCGAGGGACGGCTCGGGCATCGGCTCGGGCCCGGCGAGGTTCATCGGTCCCATGTGGCGGTAGTAGTCGGGATATGGAGTGAGACCCGAGAGATGGGTGGCCACAAAGGCCTCCTCGTCGGCATGGGCCAGGGCCGTGTTGGTGAGCTTCTCGTCGCCTATGTTCGACTCCGACCTCCCCGCGGTGCCCACGGTGCAGAAGCTCCCCGCCCCATGGGTCGGACAAACTCGGGTGTGGTCGGGAAGCATGGCGAGTCTCCTTACCGAACCGAACTGGAGTCTGGCGAGGGTCTCGGCCCGATCGCGTCCGAGGAGGTCGGTCCTGCCCGCGGTCCCCACGAGGAGACTCCCACCGGTGAAGACCGCCTCCGCCCGTCCATCGACGACGAGCAGATAGGAGACGTGCTCCGGGGTGTGACCGGGGGTGTGGATGGGTCGGACCACCAGGCTCCCCAGATCGATATCCTCATGGTGAAAGGCCGGTCGGTGCCGGAAGACGGGGGCGGCCCCGGCCGGCATCACCAGCTCGGCGCCCGCCCTCTTCGCCAGGTGTCTCCCTCCCGACAGATAGTCGTTGTGGAGATGGGTCTCCAGGACGAGCCGGAGATCGGCTCCACTGGCGGCGATGTGGTCCTCGAACCGGTCGATGTCACGTTGCGGGTCGACGACCATGGCCAGACCATCGTGGAACACCAAGTAGGTGGTGTCACCGAGACTGGGCGTCCGGATGGCGTGGATCTCCATCGTCAGCTCTGCATTCCCAAAGCCTTGAGCCCGCCACGGAGGTTGGCCACACCTTCGAATCCCTGGGCCTCCAGGTAGCGGGCGACCTGATCCGATCGACTCCCACTGCGACAGACACACAGGATGGGCCGGTCACGGGGGATCTCCCCCACACGATCCACGACCTCGCCGATACTCATCAAGACCGAGCCCTCCAGGACGCCCAACGCCCACTCCCCGGGCTCTCGGACGTCGAGAATGATGCCGCGGTTCCCTTCCACCCAGCTCCTCCAATTCTCGACCCCAACCTGGGAGACCACGTCTCAATCGTAGAGACCCGGGCCTGCTCTACACTCCCCGGCCGCGGGGGCCGCCCCCGAGGAACCGCCGTCAGGGGGAATCATCGACATCGCAGTGCTGGCGTCGGGATCCGGCACCAATCTCCAGGCACTGATCGACACAGCGGAGGTGCGGGCCCACATCACCATGGTCGTGTCCGATCGCCCCGACGCCGCCGCCCTGACCAGGGCCGAGGAGGCAGACATCCCCCGGCGTGTGGTTCAGTTTGCGGACCACCTGGATCGGGAGGCCTTCTCGGCGACACTGGCCGACGTCGTCGAGGACTCTGGCGCCAAGGGCGTGGTCTTGGCCGGTTTCATGAGGGTCCTCTCCCCGGTGTTCGTCGACAGGTTCCCCGGCCGCATCCTGAACATCCACCCGTCTCTTCTCCCCGCCTTCTCCGGAGCCAGAGCCGTCGAGGCGGCTCTCGCCGCCGGTGTGGAGGTCACCGGGGTAACGGTCCACTTCGTCGACTATCAGGTCGACCAAGGACCGATCGTGGCCCAGGTCGAGGTGCCGATCGTCGAGGGGGACGACCCCGGAACCCTCCATCGCCGGATCCAGGAGGTAGAGCATCTTCTCTACCCCGAGCTGGTGAAAGCCTTCGTCAAGGGCGACCTCTATCTCGACGGCGCCAGGGTGGTGGGTCCTTGAGGGCCTTGATCAGCGTCCATGACAAGACCGGCTTGGTCGACTTCGCACGCGGCCTCGTCGATCACGGATATGAGATCGTCTCCTCGGGTGGGACCGCCGCCGCCCTGGCCGAGGCGGGGATCCCGGTCACCACGGTCAGTGATGTGACTGGGGCTCCGGAGATACTCGGTGGCAGGGTGAAGACGCTCCACCCCCGAGTCCATGGGGGGATCCTGGCCCGTGGCGCGGAGGACGACGAGGAGCTCCGTGCCAACGGCATAGACCGATTCGATCTGGTCGTCTGCAATCTCTATCCGTTCCGGGAGACCCTGGACGCGGGCGGGACCGATGACGAGCTCGTCGAGATGATCGACATCGGCGGGCCGGCGATGATCCGGGCGGCGGCGAAGAACCACCAGCGTGTGGTGGTGGTGGTGTCTCCGGACCAGTACGGAAACATCCTCGAGGCGATGAATGTCGGCGGTCCCGACTCCGACCACCGGCGCGCTCTCGCCGCAGAGGCGTTCTTCACCACGGCCGCCTACGACGCCGCGGTCGTGGGTTGGCTGGGCGATGACCGGGTGGTGCCGCTGCGTCACGTCGGCTCACTCCGCTATGGAGAGAACCCCCATCAGGAGGCGACCTTGTATCGGGAAGAGCACGCCCGGCCGTGGTGGTCCGAGGCGGTGTCCCTCCAGGGGAAAGAGATGTCGTTCAACAACTATCTCGATACCGAGGCTGCCTGGACCCTGTGCCACTCCCTGGGTGAGGGCTCTGTCGTC
>JAKEHF010000070.1 GCA_022615295.1 Actinomycetota bacterium
GATAGCGGTGGATCACCTGGTCGGCGTCCACGTCTTCCAGACCGCCGAGGACGAGATGCTCCTTGAGGAGTCGTATCATCTCCTCGAAGTCATCCACACCGATGCTGTATGGACGGTGGGCGTGCATGATCTCCTCGGGTGTGTGGCTCTGCGGGCCACCCATCACTGCCTAGAGGAACTGGGTCTGATGACCGATCAGACCCTCGATTGGCACGTCTGAGAAGTAGTGACTCAGTGTGGGAGAGCGGAGCACGTCGGTGTAGAACGCCGAGACGATCCGGACCAGTCTGGCTCGACCGTACTTCCCGACGAGGGTGCCGGCCATCGCCGAAGGTTAGGGCGACACCTTGACCTCAGCGACAGAAACGGTCGAGCTGCTCCCTCCCGGCGGCGTTCGCCTTGTTGCGGGCCGTCAGCAGGACGTGACGCAAGGTCTTGTGGTCCAGGTTCTCGTGATGGATCGTCATCTCGAAGTACTCGGGCTCCGACACCTCGCGTTGGGTGTAGGTCATGCGGACCCATCTCCCGTTTTGACAGATCTCGGGGACATAGCAACGGGCGGTGACCCGCTCCATCTGCATCGAGATGTCCACGGTGTACAACACGTTCTCGCGGCCTCGGATCCTCGATTGGGCGGCCGCCCACCGGGTCGCCTCGGTGATTGCTCCCATCGTCAGGTCCAGGATCTCCTCGACGTCACTGCTGACGTCGTTCGCGATCGTGATGGTGGCCCTGCTTCGATCCCTGAGCATCTCGAAGACCTCTTGCCTCACGTCGGTCTCCCGTGTCGCCCCCTCCTCACACACTCGTGGCGGCGGTGTCTCCTCGCGGGTCGGCGCCGGTGGCGGGGGCGCCGGTGTCGGCGCCTCGGGCGGGGTTGGTGGAGGCTCCTCATCGGGTGACAGCTCCTCGGGGGGCCCGGTCCCTTCCTCGGGTGGCGGCTCGGGTGCCGGTGGTCGCTCACCGGCGTCATCCTCTGGTGCGGCCCCGGCGCCCGTCCCGGCTCCGATGCAGTCCAGATAGGCGCGGTGCGCCTCTTCGGCCTTGGCACACAGATCCTCGGCCTTGGTCCTGGCCTCCCTGGCCAGCCTCTCCGCCTCGGAGACCGCGACCATGAGCTCGGTCTCCCGACGCCGCATCCTCTCGTACTCCTCGCGGAGACGATGCCTCTGCGCAGCAGCCTCGGCGGCGACTTCGCTCCTCGGACCCCCATCCCCGAGCGAGACGGGTGGCTGGCGGGTGCGGTTGTCCCATTGGGTGAGGGCCACATCGAGTGCGCTCATCCACTCGCCGTCATCCATCTCAATGGTCGGTTCGTCGCTCTGGTCGAAGCCGAGGGGTGGGTACTCGGCGCGGAGACGGTCGAGCTCGGCGCGGAGACGCTCCGCCTCGGCCTCCGCCTCCTCGACCGCGCGATGGGCCGAGTCGCAGGCGGCCTGGGCCGTTTGCCAGGCTTCGTACTCCTTCTCGCACTTGCGTCTTGGTCGGAAGAGGACGAAGAGCACGAGGATGAGGGCGGCGGCGGCCACCACCCAGACCAGAGGGGAGACTCCCGTGGAGACCTCGGGGATGCTTGAAGCCGGCGTCTCCGGCTCCGGTGTGGTCGTCTCGGCGCCAGTGGTCGGGGTCTCGCCGACTGTGGTCGAGCCACCCGGTGTCGAGGTGACAGGTGGGGGGGTCCCTGCCTCCTCGAGCACGCCACTGGGACCGACCGGAGTGGTCATCGCTGGGGCCCCGCCATCACCGTCGACGTCGGCCACCGGCTCCTGATAGGTGTGGCCCCTGAATCCCCTGATCGTGGTATCGAGAGGAAACTCGCCGGCCGGGATCACGAACCAGATGAGGTTTCCGTCATGGATCACCCGAGTGTCGGTCTGGAACTCCTCGAATGGCCCGGTGACGACCTGGACATAACGCACCGTGGTGGCACCGTCGCCGGCGACGTCGAGACGCCACGCCTTGTTGATCCCGACGAACGGAGAGAAGGGTCGTGGGTCGTTGAAGGTCGGCCAGTCGTCGTCGAAGGCGAGCACCGCAGCGGTGTACTCGGTCGCCGGTGAGGCCTCCAGCGGTCCGGCAAGTTGGAGGCCGATTACGAAGACACCGTCGAGGAACGGCTCCGGTTGGATGTCGTACTCCGGGCAGGAGACGTCGTCGCTGTCACAGTCGAGGGCGCCGTCCTCGCTGAAGAGGGCGCCATACGTCTGCTCGTCGACGGTGAACCCGAACTGCTCGGTGCGCAGCAGATCGAGCTGGGCCCCGCCTGTGGCCGCTCCACCCTCGAGGAGGAACAGGTCGTTGGTGGCGTCCACGTGGGCTGCCGAGGGCGGTTTGGTTGTCCAGGTGAACCCGACCATGTCGGCGAAGCCATCGATCAGATCCACCTCTTGCTGGGCTGTCGCCTGAGGGACGGCGGAGAGCATGCACAGGCCGAGAACTGCCAGCCAGCGGACAACCCTCACACTGGGTGGGGAGAATATCAGTCCCTGACGGTGGTCGAGGGTCCAGTCGGGTCGCCGACGCTCGGTAACGTGGAGGAATGGATTGGATCACCGACCCCGACATCTGGTTGGCGCTTGTAACGCTCACTGCCCTTGAGATTGTCCTGGGCATCGACAACATCGTCTTCATCTCGATCCTCTCCGGAAAGCTTCCGGCCCACCGACAGGAGCGGGCTCGGCGGGTCGGTCTCGGCCTGGCGATGCTGATGCGGATCGTGCTCCTCCTCGGTATCAGCTGGGTCATCGGGTTGACCGACCCGCTGTTCGTCGTGGCGGGGACCGAGCTGTCGGGACGGGACCTGATCCTCATACTTGGCGGTCTGTTCCTCATCGGGAAGGCCACCTTCGAGATCCACGAGAAGCTGGAGGGTCACGAGGCGGATCGTCAGACAGCGGCGGCGACCACCTTCGGCGCGGTGCTCGTCCAGATCGTCCTTCTCGACATCGTCTTCAGCCTCGACTCGGTGATCACCGCCGTCGGGATGTCAGATCAGATCGGGGTGATGGTCGCCGCCGTGGTCATCGCCGTGGGTGTGATGCTGGTCTCGGCCCGGGCGATAAGCGCCTTCGTCAACCGACATCCCACCGTCAAGATGCTTGCCCTCAGCTTCCTCCTCCTCATAGGCATGGCGCTGATGGCCGATGGTTGGGAGCTCCACATCCCCAAGGGCTACATCTACTTCGCCATGGGGTTCTCGGTGTTCGTCGAGATGCTCAATCTGCGGGTCAGGGGCCGTGCTGTCGCGGAGCCGCCCATCGAGCTGAGACCGACGTATGTAAAAGACAGCGGCGCCGCAGGTGCGGTGGGTCACATGCCCGAGGTCTGAGGACCATCCGCCGTTTCTCGAGCGGGAAGGTGCCCTGTGGGGTGCCTACTTACCTGAGGTTCCGATGAGGCGGTCGAGACCGTCGAGGATCAGGTCGAGACCGAAGACGAACTCGGTCTGGTCGTCGCACCAGCCCAGGGTGGACCCCGGGTCGTCGTGGGCGATCTCGCTCATCATCCCCACCAGATAGGGGAAGTCGGCGGCCATCAGCGCGAGCATCTCCATCGTCTCGGGGTCGTCGGTCCCCGGGTCCTCCGGCTCGAACAGCTCCTGGGTGAAGCCGAGGGCCCGGCTCCCCAGGGCGTGCATGGCGTGATGGGCCAGGTCGTAGTCGAAGCCGCCGGCGCGGAGGACGGCGAGTACCCCGTCGAAGTACTTCATGGTCTCCAGGCTGACGTTGGTTCGGCTCTCGATCACCTCCGGGCCCCATCGGTGGCGGAGGAGGACCTCACGGGCGGTGAGGATCCGCTCCCTGAGGGCCCGCTTCCAGTCGGCCGGGCTCGCCGGTGGTGTGACCATCGTCACCCGTTCGTTGATCTCGCCCATCACCGTGTCGACGATCCCGTCGAGGATCGCCTCCTTGTTGGTGACGTGGTAGTAGAGGGACATCGCCTCCACCCCGAGCTCGTGGGCGAGATTCCTCATGGTGAGGGCCTCCAGACCGGCGCGGTCGGCGAGCTCGACGGCGGTGGTCATCACCCTCTCCCTGCTCAGTGGGGTCCTCGATGTGGTCCTGGTGGTCATGTCGGCATCCTACCGTACATGGTAAGAATGGGTCCGTCTTGACGGCCTTACAACGTACGACTACCTTACGCCGTCAGATAGACCACGGGACTGCGGAAGGACGATCATGGAGACGATGAAGGCCCAGTACTACGAGCGTTACGGAAGACCCGAGGAGGTCCTCGAACTGCGCGAGGTGCCCCGACCCATCGCCGGTCCCGGGGAGGTCCTGGTCCGGGTCCATGCCACCTCGGTTCAGGCGCTCGACTGGCATCTGGTCCTCGGGGAGCCCCGCATCATGAGACTCCAGATGGGGTTACGCCCCCGCCGTCACATCCCGGGAGCCGACGTGGCGGGCACGGTCGAGGGGGTCGGTGAGGGGGTCACCCGGTTTGCGGTCGGTGACGTTGTGTTCGGGGAGACCGACGGCGGCTCGCTGGCCGAGTATGTGACCGCCAGCGAGAGGACTCTGGCCCACAAACCGGAGGGGGTCGGCTTCGGGGAAGCCGCGGCGACACCCGTGGCAGGTCTCACCGCGTTACAGGGTCTGCGCGATTGGGGCGGGTTCAGCGAAGGTGACAGCGTCTTGATCATCGGCGCCTCAGGTGGGGTGGGGACCTTTGCGGTCCAGATCGCCAAGAGTCTCGGCGCGGTCGTGACTGCGGTGTGCAGCACCCACAACGTCGAGACCACTAGGTCGCTCGGCGCCGAACGAGTGATCGACTACACCCGTGAGGACTTCACCACCGGGGGACCGTATGACATGATCCTCGGCGTGGCCGGCAGCACCCCGCTCCTCACCCTGCGCCGGATGCTCTCCCCCCAGGGCACCTATGTGGGCATCGGGGGTGGCAAGGGTGGGTGGCTCGACCCCATACCCCAACTTCTCCGTATCAAGCTGGTCTCGCTGCTCGGGGGGCGGAGGATGACGTTTGGTCTCGCGCGCACCACGTCAGCCGACCTCGAGATCATGGCCGAGATGCTGGTCAAGGGTCAGGTACGTCCGGTGATCGACCGTAACTACAAGCTCGACGAGGGGGCCGAGGCGATCGCCTACGTCCTCGAGGGTCATGCCAGGGGTAAGGTCGTGCTCACGATATGAGCACAACCGGCGCCGTCCCCTATCCCGCCCGGCTCGAGGTCGACTACCCCGAGCAGCTCGACCGGTTCACCAGCATCTTCCGGTTGCTGTGGGCCATACCGATCCTCGTGATCCTGGGTCTTCTCACCGCCTCGCAGAGCGATACGGTCGTGACGGAGACGGGTGAGATCGTCTCGACCGGCGCCGGGGGCATCACCACCGGGTTGTGGTTGGCAACGATATTGATGATCGTGTTCAGACAGCGCTACCCGCGTTGGTGGTTCGACTTCGCCCGCGAGCTGTCCCGGTTCTCGGCACGTGTCGGTGCCTATCTGGCCCTGCTCACCGACCGTTACCCCTCGACAGCCGACGAACAGTCGGTGCATCTCGAGATCGACTATCCGGATGTCGAGAAAGACCTGAGCCAGTGGCTGCCCCTGGTGAAGTGGTTCTTGGCGATCCCCCACTACGTGGTGCTGGCCGTGCTGATCGTGGCTGCCTTGGTGGCCATTGTGCTCGCCTGGTTCGCCATCCTCTTCACAGGTCGATACCCCCGCGCTCTCTTCGACTTCGTCGTCGGTGTGGGTCGTTGGGCATTGCGGGTCGACGCCTATGCGTTCCTGCTGGTCACCGATCGTTACCCGCCCTTCAGCCTGAGCTGACCAACCCCGTCCCGAGTTAGCACTCCGAAGGACCACTGTCGATTTCGTGGGACCCAATTCGTGTTGGGGAAGACAGGAGCAACCACGAGGGTTGGCGACGAGACACGGAGAGATGTGATGACGACGAAGCGTGCGGGCAGGAGAGAATGGGTCGGGCTGGCGGTGCTCAGTCTGGCCTGTCTCCTCTATGCCATGGACTTGACGGTGCTTCACCTGGCGTTGCCAACGATCAGCGCCGTGCTCCAACCCACCAGCACACAGCTTCTGTGGATCGTGGACATCTATGGATTCATGGTCGCCGGCGCACTCATCACCATGGGCACCCTGGGTGACCGGATCGGGCGTCGTCGGCTCCTCATGATCGGCGCCGCCGCCTTCGGTGTCGTCTCGGTGGTGGCAGCGCTCTCGACCACACCCGGGGCGCTGATCGCAAGCCGGGCGGCGATGGGGATCGCGGGCGCAACCCTGGCGCCGGCCACGCTCTCCCTGATCTTCAACATGTTCCCCGACCCCGCTGATCGGGCGCGGGCGGTCGGTGTCTGGATCACTGCGTTCTCGGCCGGTGGCGCTGTGGGCCCGGTCGTCGGTGGGTTGCTGCTCGCCCACTTCTGGTGGGGCTCTGTGTTCCTCCTGGCCGTCCCGGTGATGGCCCTGCTCCTGATCCTGGGGCCCCGGGTCTTGCCCGAGTTCAAAGACCCCGAGGCCGGTCGTCTCGATATCCCCAGTGCGGCCCTGTCGCTCGGTGCGGTGCTCGCCGTTGTCCTCGGTGTCAAGGAGCTCGCCGTCGGCGGGTCGTCGGCGTTGGGGATGACATCCCTTCTCGTTGGTCTCGGTGTCGGCGCCCTGTTCTGGCGTCGTCAGGTCGGTCTGGAGGACCCATTGATCGACCCCGAGCTGTTCCGGAGCCGGGTATTCAACGTTGCGCTGTTGACCAACCTGTTCGCAATATTCGTGGCGTTCGGCTACTTCCTGTTCGTTGCCCAGTATCTCCAGCTCGTCCTTGGTCTGAGCGCCCAGGTCGCCGGCTGGTGGTCGCTGCCATCGGCCCTCGGCTTCATCGTCGGCGCCAATGTCTCACCACGGTTCATCCACCGGGTGAGGCCCTATCGGGTGCTCGCGCCGGCCTTGTTGATGGCCGCCCTCGGCCTGGCGCTCTTCACGACGGCCGACGTGACCGGGGGCCTCTCGGTGGCAGTCGTCGGGTCCGTGATCGTCGCTCTGGCCCTGGCACCGGTGTTCAACCTGACCACCGAGCTGATCGTCGGTAGTGCGTCACCTGAGAAGGCGGGGGTGGTCTCGGGGATCTCCGAGACCGGGGCCGAGCTGGGCGGCGCCATCGGCATCGCCGGTCTGGGGAGTCTCGGAATCGCCGTCTACAGGGCCACCCTGTCCGCCGACATGCCCGTCGGAGTGCCGACGCCAGCCGCCGGGTCGGCGCTGGACTCCCTCGGAGGCGCAATCGAGGTGGCCGGTGGCATCGATGGCCCCGTCGGCGCGGCGTTGGTGGATAGCGCCCAGCAGGCCTTTGTCCAAGGGCTGGTGGTCACCACCGGTGTTGCCGCAGTCGTCTCGGTGCTGATGGCGATCCTGGTCGGTTGGCTGTTGCGGAACGTCCCGGCACGTGTCACCACGGGCAATGAGTACCCAGTCGACGGTGAGCTGGCGCCAGAGGCGGCAGGATGAGGCTCACCCCATCGGTTGCGGCTCAGATGAACAGCTGGACGTCGGCGTCGGCGGCATAGTCGAGGAAGGCGGCGGCACCGGCGATGTCCGCCCCCTTGACCAGGTCGTCCGCCGCCACACCCATCACCCCCATGGTGGTGGAGCAGGCGAAGAACCTCACCCCGAGCCCCCTGGCCATGTCGACGAACTCGGGCACCGTGGGAAGCGAGGCGTCGCTCATCCACTTCCTCATCATCGCGGTGGCCGCCGCGGTGGCGCCGGGCAGGGCTCCGAGCAGGTTTGGCATGTAGTGGACAGGTCCCGACGGGTTGGCCAGCGGTGCGACCTTCAGCTTCTGCAGACGTCGCTCGTTGATGATGTCGAGCCCGTAGAACGTGAAGTAGACGCCTGCCTCCCACCCGAGACTGGCCGCAGTCGTCGCCAGGATCAGCGGCGGGTAGGCCCCGTCGAGGGTCCCCTTGGAGGCGACGAGGGCGAGTCTCCGGGGTCGGGTCTCTCCGCTCGCCTCTGTGGGTGCGGTTGCGACATCGGTCATCTGTGGGGTCCTTTCTCTATCCAGAACAGCTGGTTGGTCTCGGTGCGCTCCACCCCGAGCAGGGTGTCACCCGTCTGGCGCGCCATCGCCGGCACGTCCTCCAACGCCCCGGGGTCGGTGGTCACCAGATGGAGGACCTGTCCCGGAGAGAGCTGACGCAGCGCCAGCGAGGCCTTGTAGACGGGGAGCGGGCAGAGCAGGCCGGAGCAGTCGAGGGTGGCATCGGCCCTCTGGTCGTGGGTTGTGTCGGTCATTGCTCGCTCCTCTCAGGGTCGGGGGAGGCCCTCGTCACCGAGGGTCTCCGCGAGATATGTCGTGTACTTGAAGCCGGAGTCGGCAGAGATCCCCACCACGGGCTCCTCTTCACCGATGTCGAGCCGTCCTATGGCGGCCACCACGGCGCCGGTGGAGGGACCCACCGTCAAGGCCTCCTCACGCCAGAGACGTCGGGTGGTGTCATACGCGGGCTCGTCGTCGACGCGGACCAGCTCGTCGATCAGGTCGAGGTCGAGGATCTCGGGCTGCTTGGCCTCGGCGAGGCTCTTCAGACCGGGGATGCGATGCCCCGGCTGCGGCTCGACGGCGACGACCTTGATCGAGCGGTCCCGCTCCTTGAGGTAGCGGCCGACACCGGTGACAGTGCCCCCGGTACCGAGACCGGTGACGAACCAGCGGACTCTGCCCTCGGTCTGACGCCAGATCTCGGGGCCCGTGGTGGTGTAGTGGGCCGTCACGTTGTCGTGGTTCCTGTATTGGTCTCCAAGGACAAAACGGTTCTCGGAGGCGACGAGGGACCTGGCCAGGGCTATCGCCCCGTCCTTGGGCATGTCCATCGGGCACAGGTCGTCGGGTGTCTCCCAGACCTCGGCACCCAACATGCGGAGGATGACCTTCTTCTCCTCGGGGATCCCCTCGGGAACTGTGACCGTGACCGGTATCCGGTGCAAGGCGGCCAGTGCGGCGAGGGCGATCCCCGTGTTGCCCGAGGTGGCCTCGACGAGATGGCGGCCGTCGAGACCGACGTCTCGCTCCAACCCGGCGAGTATCGCCGCCGCGGCGCGGTCCTTGACCGAGCCAAAGGGGTTGAGCCACTCCAGCTTGAGATAGACCTCGCCGGTGACGACCCGGTTGAGACGGAGCAGTGGGCTTGGGTTGTCCACGTCGGGGAGGAGGTCGCGAACATCGGCATAACGTCGCAAACCCCTGTCGGTGACGCTGTTGGTGGGGATGGTGGTGGTCATCTGTTCCTCGTCGTTCAAAGAAAAAGCCCGCATCCCTTCGGGTGCGGGCTCCTGGGTGGGAGAGTTGTCTAACGCAGATCTACCCGCACGGCGTGCAAGCACAACAAGTGCACATGCAGACCGTGGCGGACAGATGCCTCATCCGCGCCGAGTGTACCTTGACTTCGCCGTTTGGGGAAGAGGGGCTTGCGGGTGGACCTGGAGCGCAGCATCGACGCCGTCAATCGACACGGATTGGCCAGTCGGTTGGCTGAGACCAGGACTCCTCAGCTCGAAGGGACGAGATGGACCGGGTTGCCCTCGATATAGGCGCGCCAGGTGGTGGTGTCGGTGACAGTCAGTGAAGCCGGGTAGGTGTAACGCACTTTCCACCAACAGTCTGTGGTGCAGGTGTAATTGGCGGGCAGGGGCACCGAGAATGTGAGGAGGTGGTTGTTGTAGCAGTTGCTGCATGTGTAGTTGGTGTCGCCACCGAACTCGGTGGTCTTGATGCAGGTCGAGCTGGTCCCGCTGTCACCCTTGGTCGAGGACCACGAGCAGTTGTAGGTGGTGCCGCCGGGGCCACGGATCTGGACGGTGGCCGAGGTGGAGCCGCTGGCGTCACCAGCGTCCCACAGCTCCACGGTGAAGGTCTTCCCGGCATGCACCGGCTGGACGTCGGCGAGATAGAACTCGGTGACACCCGAGGTCGTGGCGTAGATGGACATGTCACCCAGCGCATAGACCCGAGGTGACACACCCGAGGCCGTGGCACGGATCGAGAACCGGTTGTGAGCGCGGGTGGTGGTCTGGCCGATCCTGACCTGGAGCGGGTAAATGCCCGGGCCCAGACTCACAGGAGCGGTGCACAGGGTGGTCCATGGCGGTGTCCCCCCGGGCCAAGTGCTCGGGGTGTACGACTGGCTGCACCCGGCGACGGGTGTGGTGCTGCTGAGGACCAGCGGCGTGGTGGTCGGCTCGTAGAGGGTGAACTCGATCGTGGGACCGGTGGTGGTCCCCTGGATGTAACGATCGCCTATCGGGCTCGCCGACGTGCCGTTCGGCCTGAAGGCGGGGTCGAAGAGCTCGATCACGAGCCCACCGGTGGCGCCGGCGGGGACCTCGACGGCGTAGAGATAGCCACGGTCGCGCCACGAGCTGTTGAACCCCTTGGGGCTGGTCCCACCGGTGCACGACGAGCCGTTCCCCCACCCAAGGCAGCGGGAGGAGTAGAGGTCCCCCCATCCGGCACCGTTGTAATGGCCCTGGATCGACGCCCAGAAGTTGTTGCAGGTGCCGGTTGGGGTCCCGCCCGGCCAGCAGCCCGGGTTGTCACCGAACTGGTTCAACGGGCTCCCCATGGGAAGCGGTGGGATGAACTCGGCCCGTGCCGTCCGGGTGATCTCCTGGGTTTCCCTGCCCAGGGCCCTGAGGAAGAAGGTGTCGATGGTGTCGCTGATGGTGACCTGTAGCTGGTTCTGCTGGGAGGGCACCGGGGCCACCGTGACCGTGGTGTCGGCGTCTACGGCGTATCCGTTGGTGCCGGCGAGGGACAGCGCGTCGGTCTCGGCCTGGTCGAAGTCATACGGCATGTGGACAACACCGGCGAGGGCCGCCGAGTCGGCGGACCGTTGCACCCGGGTTGCGTTGAGATAGAACCAGCCGAGGTCGACGGCAAAGGCGGCCAGACCGAGTAGGAGTGTCAGGATGAGGGCCACGAAGGGGAGGGTCATTCCTTCCTCGCCGACAAAGATTCTGGTCAGTCTTCTCATGGTCAGCCGCTGGTGTCGGGGTCGAGACGCATCCATGCCCGGTCCGTCCGGATCCCTTCGAACATGGTGAAGAGCCCTGTGAGGCTGAGGTGCTCGAAGCTGACCTCGAGACCCAAGGTGTCGAGGTCGTCGAGCGTGTTGTCCCGAGTCGATGGGTCCCAGTTGTAGGTGTTGGTGGTCCAGGAGGCCGTCAAGGTCGCGCAGTTGACGCTGTTCAATGTGTAGACGTTCTGACTGGAGCCGATCATCGCCCCGCTGGAGTCCGACTTGTAGACCCGGACTTGGGTCACCTCGCCGTTGCGCAAGGCGCACGAGGCCTGAGCCACGGCGTCGAGGATCAGTGTGTCCGCCGTAGTCGAGCCATCGACGAGGTCACCTGCGGAGGCGCCGATCCGGGCTCCTTCCCGGGTTGCGTTGCTCACCGCCAGCCAGTCGTAAAGAGCCAGACCGGCCTCGCTGAGACCTATCGCAAGGATGAGGAGCATCGGCAGGACGATGGCGCTCTCTATGAGGACCGCTCCGCGCTCTCGTCTCATGGCCCGAAGATGGAGGGCTCGATGTGGTACTCCACCTCGGTGGTGAAGACCGTGGTGTCGGCGAAGAGTCCCGTGATCCATTGATGCGTGAAAGACACACGAACGCCGATCGTGTCGGTGTCGGGCGCAGTCACGCTCCTGCTCGTGGGATCCCAGTTGGGCACGACGTAGGGTGGTGTGGGCAGGTCGGGGTCGGGACAGGGCGTCCAGTCACAGCAGTCGCTCCCTGAGCAGTTGGCGCCAGGGGTGTAGTCGTAATCGGTGCCGACCCCGGTGGCCGCGTTGTATATCCGGACGCTCTCGACGGTTATCGCCGCCGGGGCCAGATGTTCGCCGACCTCGTCGAGGATGAGGAAGTCGGCTGCGGGGTCGTTCCCGAAGGTGGCACCGGAGCGGGCGCCTTCCCGGGCGCTGTGGCTGACCGTGAGCCAGTCTTTGAAGGCGAGCCCGAACTCGGCGACGGCGAATATCACCATGAAGAGCAAGGGAAAGACGATCGCCGACTCGACGATCGTCGCACCACGCTCACGGCGTCGTATCATGCCCCTCCACATCGGGGCAATATCGGTCCCGAGACCCATTTCCTTGAGGTTTCATCGGACGAAACGGGGGGTCGTAAGACCCATGTCGCCGGACGTGTCGTCTCGGTGGATCCGGCTTGTTCTGTCTCGTCAGTCTTCGGGTAGCCAGAGACGGGTGTCGGGGTGGAACTGGCTCCAGGCGAACCAGAAGGCTTGATGGGCGGCGATCTCGACACCGGCAGGCGTGAACGCCCGGAAACCCGAGCCGTCGCGTCGCAGGGTGACACCGGCCTCGGTGACCATTCCGCCATTGCTCAGGGTCGTCGTGGCGGCGTGGGTGGGGAAGGCGACCGGGATTCCCGTCTCGGTGACGACGCCCACCACCGTCTCCTGGGCGGGAAGTCTCGGGTCGACGTCACCGACCGGGAAGATCGGCCCGTCGTCGTCACGGCCACCCAGGGGATCAGAGGGATAGACGCGCCCCAGACCGGCGTCCTCTGCGACTATCCAGGTCCGAGGATGATCCCGTCGCCAGTCGCCCCAGAGACTGGCGACAACCGTCGTCTGCTCGAGGGTTACGCCCGCCTCACGTAGCGGTCCGGAGGTGGCCACGCCGGTGAAGGTGTCGATCAGCGAGAATGTGCCCAGCTCGTACATCATCTTGTTCGACCTGGCCAGGAGACCGCTGGTCCTCAGGACCATCTCCCCGTCCCACCCCGGATTGTGATCGAGATAGTAGGCCTGGGCGCTGCCACAGAGGGTGCAGTAGGGGATCCCGAGACGGCGTCCGCCGATGGTGATGTTGACCATCTCGTGGACCTCCATCATGTGCTTGGGAAAGGCGACCGCCTCGTCATCGACCACGACACCGAAGACGATCCCGTCATCGGGATACCATCGCCCCTCCGCGGCGGTCACCAGGTCCGGATTGTCTAGCGCCGGGATGCACCCTCCCTCACATGATCCGGTGTCGCCGAGAGGCCGGTCGTCGATCCTGACCCCACCCCAGCTCACCAGACGCCAATCGACCTCGGCCTCGGTATCGGCAAAGAACGGCTCCCAGGCGGGCTCCACGAGGAGGTAGAGCTGCCGTTTCAGCTCCGCGTACTCCGGTGGGGCGGGCAGGTCCCAGGCGATGAGATGGTCGGTCACCGCCTGCCAGGGGTGGTAGGCGGGATCATCGTCCAAAACGACACCCGTCAGGGTCTCGAAGGCGGCGACCAGCTCATCCCCGGGGCGGCCAAGCTGGAGGAATCGGAGAAGGTCGGAGACCACCCAGGCAAGCCGGGCATCCTCACTATCGACCACTGTGGCCAGGGCCTCCAGGTCGAGACCGCTGTAGATCCCACCGTTCATTTGACGGATCGCATCGACCACCTCCGGGTCGAGTGGACCATCGGGCACCTGGGGTGGGTCACCGAAGGCCTGGCCCCGGGCTCCGACGAGACCACCGCTGTCCGTGGTCGAATTCACCACCGGCCCGTCGTCGACTCGAGACCCGGTACAGGCGGCTATGGCCAGCAGAACCAGGACCGCCGAAGCGGACCTCACGTCGAGCCGAGAGGAACCGCGGCAAAGGGGACCGCGAAGCGGAGACACCAGATGAGGACGGCCCGATGGATTGTGGGGTCGAACTCGTCGGGGAGGTCGTAGTTCTGACCGCCGACGTTGCCGGTCAGTTTGCCCAGGTCGATGTACTCCTCAGGATTGCCTCCCGCATAGTCCTCATCGGGGAGGACCCAGACATAGAGATCTGGCCCGTTCTGGATGTCGGTGTCGTCCTCGAAGCGGAGCACGTACCGGCCATCACTCTCGTAGACGGTCGCCGTGCCACTGGCCCTGTGCTCGATCCCATAGAAGCTGCCGACACTGACCGTCGTGATCTGCGCAGTCGTGGTGGCAGCGGAAGGCGAGGTGGTGGTCGTTTCGGTCTCTTCTCTAGGGGTCACCTCTTGGGTCGTGTCCGGAATCGGGGAGGTGGTGGTGACGAAGGCCTCCTGGAGGTCCTCGTCGGCCCTTATGTCGAAGAAGTATGTGTCTGGTCGGAAGAGGAGGAACCCGACGAGGCCGACCACGAAGACGCCAGCGATGATCAATGTCCTTCGTCTCATGTCCGGTCAAACATACGGCGGGCCGCGGCATACAAGCGCACAGTTCACAGTCTCTTAATCGTGCAGAGATGAACGTTTGCGAAACCGGGTGGCCACCCATCCGACCGGGCGTCTTAGCATCTGAGACGTGTCGGCACGCATCCTGCTCGTCGACGACGAACCCCGAGTCCGTGAAGTGGTGGCCGCCTATCTGGAACGCGAGGGCTATGTCGTCCAAACCGCTGCCGACGGCGAGTCTGCGCGTCGGCACCTGACCGAGTTCAAGCCGAATCTCGTGGTTCTCGACCTGATGCTCCCCAACATCTCCGGGCTCGACGTGCTTAAGGAGATAAGGAGACAGGGGGAGCTGCCTGTGATCGTCCTCACCGCGCGCGCCCACGAGTCAGACAGAGTCGCCGGTCTCGAGCTTGGTGCCGATGATTACGTGGTTAAGCCGTTCTCCCCACGGGAGCTGGTGGCAAGGGTGAGGACGGTGATGCGACGGGCGAGTCCGCGGCCCCCCGCCGCCCCCCTCTTCTTCGACGACTTGTCGATCGACGTGCCGCGGCGCGTTGCGACGGTGGACGGGAGACGGGTGGATCTGACGGCCCGCGAGTTCGACCTGCTCGCCTTTCTCGCCGCCCATGCCCCCCAGGCATACACCAGAGGTCAGCTCCTGGAGCTGGTATGGGGCTCCTCGCCGGAGTGGCAGGACCCTGCCACCGTCACTGTGCACGTGAGGCGGATCAGGCAGAAGATCGAGACCGACCCCCAGAACCCGAGATGGCTGATGACGGTGTGGGGCGTGGGATACAGGTTCGAGCCTTGAGACCGCTCGCCTTCGGGCTGGGCGCGGTCCTCATCGCCGGTCTCCTCGTGGCCGAGACGGCCATGGACCTGTCTACGGACGAGCGCACCGCCATCTATCTGCTGTTCGGGGTCATGGCGCTGTTCACGTTTGTCGCCGCGGCCGTCCTCTTCAGGCTGATCAGAGGTTTCAGCTCACTGCGGGCCAGCCTCGTGGTGGTGGCCATGGCCGCGGTGTTCGTGGCGGGATGCACAGCGGCCCTAGCCGCGATGACGATGTTCATCGAGCCGCACGACCTTCAGCTCATCCTGGTGGCGGTGATCCTCGGCGTCGGCTTGGGTGGGGTGGTCGCCGGGGCGGTGGCCAGGCCCCTGACCCGTGACCTGGAGGCCATCACCGATGCCGCCGAACGGCTGGGGGAGGGCGATCTCGGGTCGAGGACCGGGGTGAGTCGTCAGGACGAGCTGGGACGGGTGGCCGAGGCGTTCGACGGGATGGCCCGACGGCTCGAGTCCGCAGAGGCCGAGCGCCAGCATCTGCTCGCTTCGATCAGCCACGACCTGCGGACGCCGCTGGCCTCGATGCAGGCCGCGGTCGAGGCATTGCAGGATGGTCTGGCTCCCGACCCGCCCGCCTATCTCCGTGGATTGGGGCACGACCTCGACCATCTGGCTCGGCTCGTCGACGATCTCTTCCTCCTCGCCCGGATCGAATCGGGCAGCTATCGCCTCGCCGTCGTCGAGGTGGACCTCGCCGAGCTCGCCGACGAGGCCGTCGAGGCGGTGGCCCCCGCCGCCGCCAGGGACGGGGTCCAGGTGGGGGTGGCAGCGACGGGCCCGATCCGGGTCGACGCAGACCCAACAGCCCTGGGACGGGTTCTGCGCAACCTCCTGGTCAACGCGATACGACACAGTCCTCCTGGTGGCGAGGTGACCATCGAGCTGACGCAGGCCGGCGCCATCGTGGAGACACTGGTGGTCGACCAGGGGGCCGGTTTCCCGCAGTCGATGCGCGAGACCGCCTTCGACCGATTCGTCCGAGCCGATGACTCGCGCAGTCGGGACACGGGTGGCAGCGGTCTCGGGCTGTCGATCGCCAAGGGCATCGTCGAGGCTCATGGCGGGACGATCGAGATCGCCGACGGACCCGGGGGCCGGGTGCGTTTCGTCCTGCCCGCCCAGTCCTCCTTCGTTCTTCGAACCCAGGGTTCCCAGCCCCGCTCAGCGGGGCTATCAACCCTGGGTTGAGAGGATGCCTCACCTCCCGACAGGTGACACAATCACGACGATGACACGTCGCAACCGGGTCGATCCGTGGGGTGATCTCCACGCCGTGGCCTCCCGCGGGCTGTTCACGGGGAACCGGGGTTGTCTTGTCGACGACCAGGGCGCCGTGGTTCGCCATCACCGAGGTCGGCTCTGGATCGTCTGTGTGACCGAGTACCGGGGGTGGCGTCACCCCCTCGACGCAGCCGGGACATGGACACCCGTCTTCTTCCTCGACGAGGCGGTGGCCCTGGCCGCGGGTCACCGTCCTTGTGGTCTCTGTCGACGGGACGCCTACCACTCGTACAGGCAGGCGGCCACGGGGAGTGTCGACGGCATCCCGGCATCGGCCCTCGACGCCAAACTCACAACCGAACGGCTTCAGCGGGGTCGAGGAATCGACCGGGCGGCGGATCGTCTCGTCTGGGAGGCGGAGATCTCCGATCTCCCGATAGGCGCGGTCATCGACGCCCGTGGGGTGGCCAAGCTGGTCCTCGACGACCGGCTCCTCACCTTCGGATTCGAGGGCTGGCATGACCCTGTGAGGAGACCGCCACGTGGCCGGGTCCGGGTCATCACGCCCCGCACCTCCGTCGCCGCCCTTCGCAATGGATACCAGCCGGTTCTCCACTCCAGCGCCCTACATACCATGGGGTGAACGTGAATCTGATAGAGATCTCCGGGCTGGTCAAGACCTTCGGTCCGACGAGGGCTCTCGACGGTCTCGACATGACCGTGGCCGAGGGTGAGATCCACGGCTTCCTGGGTCCCAACGGGGCCGGGAAGACGACGGCCATCCGGGTCCTGCTCGGCCTCCTCCGCCACGACTCTGGCACGGTGAGACTGCTCGGGGGTGACCCCTGGGCTGACGCCACCGAGCTCCACCGACGGCTCGCCTACGTGCCCGGCGACGTGATGTTGTGGCCCAACCTCAGCGGTGGCGAGGTCATCGACCTGCTCGGTCGTCTCCGCGGTGGTCTCGACGAGGGACGCCGCAAGCGACTTCTGGAGCGCTTCGACTTGGACCCGACCAAGAAGGGGCGGACCTACTCCAAGGGGAACCGGCAGAAGGTGGCCCTGATCGCGGCTCTGGCCTCCGACGTGGAACTGCTCATCCTCGACGAGCCGACTGCAGGTCTCGACCCCCTGATGGAGGCCGAGTTCCGCAGGGCCATCGAGGAGGACCGCTCCCTGGGGCGGACGGTGCTCCTCGCCAGCCACATCCTCGCCGAGGTCGAGGCGCTCTGTGATCGGGTGAGCATCATACGCAAGGGTCGTGCTGTGGAGTCGGGCACCCTCGCCGAGCTGCGCCATCTGACGAGGACGACCATCGAAGCCGAGGTGGCCGGCGACCCCTCGGCTCTCTCTCGGCTGCCCGGTGTGCATGGGTTCCGAAGCCACGATCACCGTGTCGACTTCGAGGTGGACTCCGATCACGTCGGGGAGGTCTTAGCTGCGATGACGCCCCTAGGGGTCCGCAGCCTCATAAGCCAGCCACCCACCCTGGAGGAGCTGTTCATGAGGCACTACCAGGACGGCGGATGAACGCGCTGGTGGGGACGACGAGACTGGCTCGTCTCGTCCTGCGTCGGGACAGGTTCCGTCTAACGGTCTGGGTGGCCGTACTGGCCTTGCTCCCCGTGGCGACCGCCTCCGCCCTGGCCTCGCTGTTTCCCACCGTCGCCGACCGGGAGAGCCTGGCGGTTACGGTCGCCTCATCCCCGGCGCTGGTCGCCTTTCTCGGACCTCTCTACGACACGAGCGTCGGCGCGTTGACCCTGTGGCGGGTCGGCACCCTGGCCGCCACCTTGGCCGGACTGATGGCCGTCCTCACCGTGGTGAGGCACACCCGGGACGAGGAGGAGACGGGGCGCCGCGAACTCCTCGGTGCCACGGTGCTCGGGCGATCGGCTCCCTTGGCTGCTGCGATGATCGTCGTCACCGGGGCCGGCGTTGTCATCGGAGCCGTGGCTGCCGCAGGTCTGATGTCGATAGGCGAGACGGCGGCCGGCTCCGTCGCTTACGGTCTGGGCACGGTCGGCGTCGTGATGGCCTTCGCCGCGATCGGGGCATGGAGCGCACAGCTCACCGAGTCGGCGACGTCCGCGCGTGGCATCGCCGTCGGAGTCGTCGCAGGGGTTTGGCTGCTCAGGGTGGCCGGTGACGGCGGTGAGGCGGCGGGTCTCGGGTTCCTCTCCTGGCTGTCACCGGTCGGCTGGTTCGCCAGACTCCGGCCCTTCGCCGACGAACAGTGGTGGGTGCTCCTGCTCTGGGTCGGTCTCACCCTGGTGGTGGGTGCCGTGTCGTTCGCCGTCATGGCC
>JAKEHF010000071.1 GCA_022615295.1 Actinomycetota bacterium
ACGATGGGACCTCGGCGACTCGAACGGGTGGTCGACGGCTCGCTCGCCGCCGGGATCGTCGGGCTGGATGCGCTCAGCGAGCTCTTGGCATCGTTGTCCCGGAGAGGCAAACCCGGCGTCACCACCCTCCGTCGGATCCTCGAAGACCGCTTCGACTTGCCGGGACGGGTCCCCACCGAGTTGGAACGACGTCTCATCGACCTCCTCCTCGACGCGGGTTTGCCGCCACCCCACAGCGAGTTCAAGGCGCCCTGGCTGAAACCAATCAACGGGCGTGTGGACCTGGCCTACCCCGACGAACAGGTCGTGATAGAGGCCGACAGTCGCCGGTGGCACGCCCTCCACGACGCCTTTGAGATCGACCGCAGGAGAGACAACGCCGCCCAGCTGGCTGGATGGATCGTCCTTAGATTCACCTGGCGGATGATCATCGAGGAGCCGACCATCGTCGTCGACACCGTCCGCCGATGTCTGGTGACGCGACGTGCCGATGGTTCTCGAGAGGCTATGTACCCGTACGGGGGCCGTACTACCTGAGGTACGCGTTCACTCGGCGGTGGCGAGCACCGTCGGATTCGGAGGGGTGAACTGGATGAGGGAGGCGTCTATGACGCCGGCATACTCCCAGTGCCAGGGCTCGGCGTTCGGCATGCCGCAGTGGGCCCAGGGGGGATGGACCCAGCCGAAGCGGGCCGCGTTCAGCTTCAGCCAATGGAACTCGTTGTCGTAGCAGGTGAGGACGTTGCGACTGTCACGGAAGTCGACGGCACGGCCCCATCCGTGGTTGGACTCGCCCGGTGGGGCGGTCAGAGGCCCGCTGCAAACACGCATCTTCCGGGTCCCGTCCTGGACCCGGTCGCCGGTCGTCTCGTCGGTGCGGTATATCGGCACGTCGGTGATGGGACAACGGCGGTCGTAGGCCCTGGCCTGCTGGGAGTAGCTGCGATAGCAGCTCTCGTGGCGGAGCCGGATACCGTCGATGGCCGCAGCCTCGACCATGAGCGAGTAGGTGTAGGCGGCGTCGCGCTCCAAGATGCAGCCGCTCACCGTCATCATCCGTGCCGGCTCCATGGCCCCGTTCACGTACCCGTCGAGCTCGAGGTCGAGGGTGTATGCCTCCTCACCGGCGGGCTGGTACCTGGGCAGACCCGACGCCGCGACGTTGGCGAGCATCAGGACGACGGCAAACACGATGGGCATGGCGCCCTGAGAGCATCGGACGTCGGAGGGCCGCCCTTTAGGACGGGTGTGTCCGGGTCACTCCTGACCGGCGACAGCGACCGGTTGGCCCTCGTCGGCGTGTGGGGGCTGGTCGATGGTGGAGATGCCCTCGAACGTCAACTCGTCGTTGTCGGCATCGAGACCGACGAGGATCGTCATCCCGGCCTTGAAGTCCCCGAGAAGCACCCGCTCCGAGAGGGGATCCTCCAGCAGTCTCTGGATCGCCCGCCGCAACGGCCTCGCTCCCAGCTCTGGGTCGTATCCCTTGGTCCCCAGGTACTCCTTTGCCTCATCGGTGAGCGCGATGTCGAGATGCTGGGTGGCCAGCTGCTCACGCACCCGCTCCAGCATCAAGTCCACGATCGACTTGATCTCGTCCATCGTCAGCTCGTGGAACACGATGATCTCGTCGAGACGATTGATGAACTCCGGTCTGAAGTGCTTCTTCAGCTCCTCGGTGACCCTGTCCTTCATGTACTCGTAGGAGACCTCCTGGTCATCGACGTGGAACCCGATCGCCTTCTTGTGGAGGTCACGCGTGCCCAGGTTGGACGTCATGATGATGACGGTGTTCTTGAAATCGACCGTCCGTCCCTGGGCGTCGGTGAGACGGCCCTCCTCCAGGATCTGGAGCAGGGTGTTGAAGACATCGGGATGGGCCTTCTCGATCTCGTCGAAGAGGACCACGGAGAACGGCTTGCGACGCACCGCCTCGGTGAGCTGGCCGCCCTCGTCGTACCCGACGTAGCCGGGCGGTGAGCCCACCAGCCTGCTGACGGTGTGCTTTTCCATGTACTCGGACATGTCGAGCTGGATGAGGGCGTCCTCCTTGCCGAAGAGGAACTCGGTGAGGGCCTTGGCGGTCTCTGTCTTGCCGACACCGGAGGGCCCCAGGAAGATGAAGGAGCCGGAGGGACGTCTCGGGTCCTTGAGACCGGCCCTGGTTCGCCGGATCGCTTTGGAGACCGCGGTGATCGCATCGTGCTGGCCGATGATCCGTTTGTGGAGCTCGCCTTCCATCTGGACCAGCCGGGCCGTCTCCTCCTCGGTGAGACGGTGCACCGGGATCCCGGTCCACTGGGCGAGCACCTCGGCGATCTCCTCCTCGTCGATCACCCAGGCGTCCTCGTCGGCCAGGGCCTCGAGATTCGCCCGCTCCCCGAGCAAGGTCCGCTCCTCGTCGCGGAGGTTGGCGGCCCGCTCGTAGTTCTCCCCCGTGACGGCGTCCGCCTTGTCCCGACGCACGCTAGCTAGACGCTCATCGACGCGGGTGATGTCAGGCTGGTCGCTGGTGCGATGGATCCTCATCCGGCTACCCGCTTCGTCGATGAGATCGATGGCCTTGTCGGGGAGGAAGCGGTCGTTGATGTACCGGTCGGCGAGATTCGCGGCCGAGACGATGGCCTGATCTGTGAACCTGACGGAATGGTGGGCCTCGTAACGGTCCTTCAGCCCCATGAGGATGTCGATCGTGTCGGTCAGCGAAGGCTCGTCCACCTGGACGGGCTGGAATCGTCTCTCCAGGGCCGAGTCCTTCTCCAGATACTTGCGATACTCCTCGAGGGTGGTGGCGCCAATGGTCTGCAACTCGCCACGGGCCAGCATCGGCTTGAGGATGGAGGCGGCGTCGATGGCGCCCTCCGCGGCGCCGGCGCCGACCAGGGTGTGGATCTCGTCGATGAAGAGGACGATGTCTCCCCGGCTCTTGATCTCCTTGAGCACCTTCTTG
Organism: Actinomycetota bacterium; assembly: GCA_022615295.1. Classification (GTDB taxonomy): domain Bacteria; phylum Actinomycetota; class Acidimicrobiia; order Spongiisociales; family ZC4RG35; genus ZC4RG35. The sequence goes on from JAKEHF010000071.1 coordinate 2,951, forward strand.
AGACGCTCCTCGAAGTCACCGCGATACCTGGAACCGGCGACCAGGGCGCCGAGGTCGAGGGTGTAGAGGTTCTTCCCTTTCAGGTTCTCAGGGACGTCGCGGCTGACGATGCGTTGCGCCAGCCCCTCGACGATGGCCGTCTTGCCCACACCGGGCTCGCCGATGAGCACCGGGTTGTTCTTCGTCCTCCGGGAGAGGATCTGCATGACCCTCTCGATCTCACGGGTCCGTCCAATGACGGGATCGAGGTTTCCCTCCTTGGCGGACTGGGAGAGATTCCGCCCGAACTGGTCGAGGATCGTCGAGCCGCCCGACGAGGTCTCTCTCGAGCTGGGCCCGCTGGGGCTCTTCGGTTGCTGCTCCTCGCTGGCACCCGGGCCAGAGAGCAGCTGGATCACCGTCTGACGCACCTTCTGCAGCTCGGCCCCGAGCTGCTGGAGGACCTGGGCGGCAACCCCCTCGCCCTCGCGGATCAAACCGAGCAGGATGTGCTCGGTGCCGATGTAGTTGTGGCCGAGCTGTAACGCCTCGCGCAACGACAGCTCGAGCACCTTCTTGGCGCGTGGGGTGAACGGGATGTGCCCGGGCGGGGATTGCTGGCCCTGACCGATGATCTTGACGACCTCGTCCCGCACGGAGGCCAGATCGATGTCCAGAGACTCCAGGGCATGAGCGGCGATCCCCTCGCCCTCGTTGAGCAGACCAAGCAGGATGTGCTCGGTGCCGATGTAATTGTGGTTCAGGTACCGCGCCTCTTCCTGGGCGAGGACCACCACCCGGCGGGCTCGGTCTGTGAATCGCTCAAACACTCCCTGCTCCTACACCTGCCTACCCAATTCTATCACCGGGCCGTTTCTGGGCCCTCCGCCCGAGTCCAGCCCTCCTGTCGTGTAATACCATCGGCACAGATGGAAGACCTCCAAAGTCTTGTCCGTATTCCCCGAATATGGGAGCAGCTCGAACATGTCGAGGTCCGTCTCCTCGAGGCATCGACGAGCGACGACAACTACCTCACCAAGGTCGCCCAACATCTCCTGCTCGCCGGCGGGAAGCGTTTCCGCCCCCTACTCGCCCTTCTCGCCGCCGAATTCGGCGCCCCGGCCGACGATCGGCCGGTGGAGGCCGCCGTCGCCGTGGAGCTGATCCACGTCGGGTCTCTCTATCACGACGACGTCATCGACGAGGCCGATGTGAGAAGGGGCGCGGTGTCCGCCAATGCCAATTGGACCAACACCGTGGCGATCCTCGCCGGCGACTTCCTCATGGCGCGAGCCTCTGAGGTTGCGGCGACCCACCTCAGCCAGGAGTCGGTGAGGCTGCTCGCCGCCACCTACGCCGAGTTGGTCGAGGGTCAGACCCGGGAGCTCCAGATCCAGAATGATCTGACACACACTCTCGAGGAGTATCACCAGGTGATCGGGGGCAAGACGGCCTCGCTGATCCGAACCTCGGCCCGGCTGGGCGCCATGGCCGCCGATGCCGGGCCCGAGACCGTCGAAGCCCTGTCGACCTGGGCCTGGGAAGTCGGGATGGTGTTCCAGATCGCCGACGACGCCCTCGACCTCGTGGCCGACGAGGAGACCATCGGCAAGCCGGCGGGGTCCGACATCAGGGAGGGGACCTTCACCGCACCGGTCCTCATGGCTGCCTCCGGGCCACAGCGAGACCGAATCCGGGAGCTGCTCGAGGGGGGTCCTCCATACCTCGACGAGACCGTGGACGAGGTGATCGCCGTGGTCAGGGAGGGAGGCCACGTGGAGGAGTCCCTGCGCAGCGCCGAGCTACGGCTGGAGACGGCCAACGCGGCGCTCGCAACCCTCCCGGCCGGACCGGCAAGGGCCATCCTGGAGACTCTCGGCGGCTATCTCCTGAGCCGGGTCGAAGCGGCCCGGATCTGATCAGTCGGGCAGCACCTTCTCCAGGATCGTCGACACCACACTGATCACCAGGGCACCGAGGAAGGTGGCCCAGAAGAAGCCCGTCGAGGTGAGACCGAGCTCAAACACCGACGAGGACAGCCAGATCGCCACCTGGAGAGCCAGGCCGTTGGTGAGGAGGAGGAACAGGCCAAAGGTGACCAGGATCAAGGGGATGCTGAGCACGTTGAGTATCGGTTTGACGATGAGACGGGCCACCATGACTATCGCCGTCACCGCCACGAACACCCAGAAGGTCCCCTCGAACTCGAGCCCGGGCACCAGCCAGATCGCCACCCAGAGCGCGGCCCCGGTGATGACCATCTTCCAGAACAGGTTCATGGACGCTCCATGGTATCCGTCCTCATTGCACCGGCCGCATCGTCGGGAAGAGAATGACCTCACGGATATGGGGTTGGTCGGCTAGGAGCATCACGAGCCGGTCGACACCGATGCCCAGCCCGCCGGTTGGGGGGAGCCCGTACTCCAGGGCCTCGAGATAGTCCTCGTCCACCGGGTGGGCCTCCTCGTCACCAGCGACCCTGGCGAGCGCCTGGTCGTCGAACCTCGACCTCTGGTCGTCCGGATCGGTCAACTCGCTGAAGGCATTGGCGTACTCTGCGCCAGCGATCACCAGCTCGAATCGATCGGCCAACCGGGGGTCGTCCGGGTTGCGCCGGGACAGGGGGGACACCTCGATCGGAGGATGGGTGGCGAAGGTGGGGGCCACGATCGACGGCTCCACCATCTCCTCGTAGACCTCGTAGAGGATCCCGGCCGTCGACCAGGTGTCATCCACCTCGAGATCGTGGGCGACGGCGAAGTCGAGGAGGTATCCGGGATCGGTGTCGAGATCGACAGGCTCTCCGACCACCTCGGACACCAGCTCCGCGACGGTCGCCCTCCGGTACCTCGGGGCGAGGTCGATCTCCTGCCCTCGATAGCTGATCAGCGTGGCGCCGGTGGCGGCCTGCGCCACTGCTGCGATCACCCCTTCGACCAGCTCCATGATGTCGACGTAGTCGGCGAAGGCCTGATAGGCCTCCAGCATGGTGAACTCCGGGTTGTGGGTGGAGTCGATCCCCTCGTTGCGGAAGATCCTGCCCAGCTCGTAGACACGCTCCATCCCCCCCACCACCAGCCGTTTCAGGAAGAGCTCGGTGGCGATCCTCAGATACATGGTCAGGTCGAGGGCGTTGTGATGGGTCTGGAACGGTCGAGCCGTGGCCCCTGTGGCCTGCTGGAGCAGGACTGGCGTCTCTACCTCGACGAAACCCCTGGACTCGAACTGACGACGCAGCTCGGCGGTCACACGGATCCTGGTCTCGGCCACATGACGGGCCTCGTCGTTCGTCATCAGATCGAGGTAGCGCTGCCGGCTCCGGGTCTCGACATCGGTGAGACCATGCCACTTCTCGGGGAGGGGGCGGAGGGCCTTCTGGAGGAGGACGACCTCGGTCACCCTGACACTCAGCTCGCCACGTTTGGTGGTCATGATGGTGCCCGTGGCCCCCACCCAATCCCCGAGGTCGAGATCGGTGAAGAGCCCGGTGACGCCGGCGCCTGCGGTCGAGACGTCCACGACGAGCTGGATAGTCCCGCTTCCGTCGCGAATCGTCCCGAACTGGAGCCGGCCAAACGACCTGTGGAGCATCAGCCGTCCGGCGACCCTCACCACGTCGCGTGTCTCCGTGCCTGCCTCCAGACGCTGGTATCGGTCGTGGAGGGCAGCCGCCATGTCGCTCCGCTCGAACCGGGTCGGGTAGCCGCCGCTGGCGAGCACCGTCTCGTGTTTGCGTCGTCGCGCTCGGACGAGGTCTCCCTCGTTGGTGTGGCTCATGGCGGTCCAGAGATCATGGCAGCGAGGTCAACGTGCTCAGCTCATCGAGGAAGACACCACGATCGGGTCTCGGTCTCCCCTCGATCCAGTCGAACATGACGTTGTCGATGAGTCTGATGCCATCGACCGAAGCCGCCACCGCAAGCACGGCCGGCTCGGAGAGGTCGGCTATCGGCTTCATCGTCTTCAGGGAAGCCAGCTTGACATAGTCGACCTGAAGTGACCGTATCGAACGGCCCACGGTCGCCTCGAGACGCTCACCACGCCCCTCTCCGGCATCCACCTGCTCGGACGCCTGGAACAAACCCCTGCTGATCGCCAGGGCCTTCTCCCGGCCCGTCGAGCCGAGACGGACGTTCCGGCTGGAGAGGGCCAACCCGTCGGGCTCCCTGACCACCGGGGCCTCGACGATCTCAATGGGGAAGCGGAGGTCACTGGTCATGGCCCGGAGGACCACGAGCTGCTGGGCGTCCTTGCGCCCGAACATGGCCATCTCGGGTCTGAGACCGGCGAACAACTTGGCCACGACGGTGGCCACACCGACGAAGTGGCCGGGACGATGACGGCCCTCCATCTCGTCGGTCACCCCGGTGACCTCCACGGTCGTGATCGAGACTCCCCCGTACACCTCCTCGACTGACGGGGCAAAGAGGATGTCGACACCGGCGCCGCCGGCCAGCTCCGAATCGCGCTCGATGTCACGTGGGTAGGCGTCGAAGTCCCCGGGATCGTTGAACTGTGTCGGGTTGACGAAGAGGGAGACGACCAGGGTGTCGCAGCGCTCGCGGAGCAGGCCCATCAACCTGAGATGGCCCTCGTGGAAAAAGCCGAGTGTGGGGAGTAAACCGACCGTTCCCCCATAGAGACCCCTCGTCTCGGCGAATGTGGATGTCACCTCCATCGGCGGAGGTCCTCCTCACGCCCGGCGCGCAACGTGGTGGCCTCCGCGAGAAGACCGAACTGACGCCCCACCTCGGCCGACACGTCATGGGCGGCGGTGAGATGGCCGATCACCGTATCGACGTCGCCACGGGCGATCGGTCCGGTGAGCGCCGAGGCGGCGCCGCCCTCGAAGACGTTGGCGACCACCCGCTCGACGAGCGGTCTCGCCACTACCGGGTCGATCCCAGCCGAGCTGTAGAGGTCGGAGGCCACGGCGAGAGCCGTGGTGACGAAGTTGGAGGCGGCCGCAGCGGCGGCGTGGTAGGCGGGTCGTGAGGCGTCGTCGAGCGAGAACGGCCTCATCCCGAGGCTGGCGGCGAGATGGGTCAGCACGTCCACCGCCAGGGGATCGCCACCGATGCCGGCATAAGCCCCGGAGAGGGCGCGGGCGCCGCGTTCCGGATCGGGGAGTGTCTGGAGGGGGTGCATGCCGCCGATCGCCACCCCTGCGCTCTGCAAGGGACGCAATGCCGAGACCGGGGTGAAACCGGACAGATGTGCGGCGACGGCGACATTGCCGAGCCGACCGACGAGACCATCGACCACCTCGGGAATGGCGTCGTCCCTGACCGCGATCAGGGCAATATCGGCCTCGGGTAACGGGTCATCCCGCCGGAGCGGGGGACCGTAGTCGTGATTCCCGTTCCTGGAGAGGACGCCGACGACGACATGGCCGGCCTCGGTGGCGGCTATCGCCAGCGACCCACCCGCCCGCCCAGGGCCGATCAAGACGAGACGCAGGCCTTCTGGTCCGGGCACGTGGGGAGGGTAGTGGGGGTCTGGTCAGTCCCCCCGTAGTTGTTCGGGCGTGATCACCGGCCATTCTGAGTCGCGGGCCGCCTTCTCCTCGCGATAGGCGCCACGACGCTTCCAGAACCTGGTCTTCCAGAGCTTGAACCTACGACGTTCCGGCTCGTGATGACCATTGACCGTCTCGTGGTTCCTGGTCCTCCTCTCGGTGGGCAACACGATCTCCTCGGGGTCGGCGACCGAGTGCAGTATCTGGTTTGTGGCGTGACGGGTGGCCCGGTGTTTCAGCTTGCGGTCGTCACGTGTGGGACGACTCTCGTCATAACCGGGGATGTCCTGGCGATGCTCACGTGACCGTCTTGCCATCTACACGTTCCTCCATCTGTTGGCGGGCACATTCGAATCTTGTGGAGGACGTCTGGCGGGGCTCGGCCACACACCATCCTCCGAACCTAGCACGGTCGGCGGGATGGGGGAACCCTTCAGAGTAGGAAGGGGACGATCCGGCCCCTGACCCGTCTCATGTAGTCGCGGTACCCCGCGTAACGCATGCGGAGCCGTCGCTCCTCATAGGCGATCTTGACCAGGAAGAAGACGATGAGCACACCGGATCCGGCCAGCCCTGCCCAGCTGGCCACCGCCGCCGAGCCTCCCAAGGCCAAGAGCACCAGACCCGAGTAGATCGGGTGCCTCACGTACCGGTAGGGGCCATGGTCGACCAGGCTCGAACCCGGCCTTGGCTCAGGATTCGGCGTGAACGCGGTGTCGAGCCTTCTTGTGGCACTGACCGCCACGACGACCCCGATGATGGAGAGGCCCACACCAACCAGCCTCGACACCTCGGCGCGAACCACCACCGAGCCGTCGTAGGTCATGGCCAGGGCCACGAGCCCGAGAAGAGAGAACTGGACCACGACCAGCCAGCGAGCCAGGGCCGGGGTCTCCGGCGTCAGCCAAACCCGGGCCAGACGATCCACCCCATGGTGACCGATCGCCGCCAGTGCCTCCCTGGCGGTCAAGCCGGGGGCCACGATCGCCTCGGGCCACACCTCGCACAACGGTCGGAGCACGAACTCACGCTCCGCCGCCCGGGGATGAGGGAGGACCGCCCTCCCACCGGTCGTCGTGTCGGAGGCGATGAGGTCGAGGTCGAGAGTGCGCGGACCCCATGGCTCCTCGCGCACCCGCCCCGCCCCGCTCTCGATCGAGTGACAGATCGCCAGCATGGAATCGGGGTCCTCTTCGACGCCGACCAGGACCACGGCGTTCAGGTAGTGGCCCTGCTCCGGTCCCCCCATCGGAGCGGTCTCGTAGACCGAGGACACCCCCATCACAGCGCCGACCCGTCCCAGCTCGGTCACCGCATAACGGAGATTCTCGAGTCGGTCGCCGAGGTTCGAGCCGAGACCGATGGCGTAAGTCGTCACCGTTTGCGGTCGATGGTCACCGAGACGTCGCGAAGGGCCACCTCGACCGGTGCATCCGGTTTGTGGACGGTGACGACGACGCGGGACACCCTTTCGTGGGTCAGCATCGTCTCCGCCACCCTGGTGGCCACTCGCTCGATCAGACGATGCGACTCGCCGCCGACGACCTCTCGGACCTCGATGGCGAGCGCGCCGTAGTCGAGGGTGTCGTCGAGGTCGTCGCTGAGCCCGGCCGGGGCCAACTCGGCATAGAGGCTGACATCCACCCGGAACATCTGGGCCTTCTCCTGTTCGCGCTCGAAGACCCCATGGCGGGCGAACACCTCGATTCCGGTGAGGTCGATGCGATCGGTCACGAAGCGTTGGCTACGGGGATGAGGGCCCGCCCCTCCGGTCCCAACGCACGACCCAGGATCTGTTGGATCACGGCGAGCGCCAGGATCGGATCCTTCACCAACCCCGACATCACCAGGAAGCCTCCGAGCAAACCGCCGAGCGTGTCGTCGATGACCTCCCGATGCACAAGGACCTTGGCATGGGACCGAGCCAGGGCCTTGGACAGGATGTTGAAGAAGCGGTTGACATCGTCGGCGCCCACGTTGGCCCCGACGGGGATCGAGTAGGTGGCGATTCCCGCCTGACGGTATGCGGCCAGGTTCTGATTGGCCGGGAGCATGGAGACGATGGTGTTGATTCCTGCCTCCTCGACCAGCCAGGTGATCTCCTCCTCACGACGGACCCGGCGATGCTGGAACCCGGAGCCGCCCACCCTCTCCGAGACGGCGAGACGATCGGTGATGACCCATGTGAAGCCACGGGGTTTGAGACCGGCCACCATGCGTCCCATCAGGGGGCCACGATAGCGGTCGGCAGCCTTGGCCCGGCCCTGTCATGGAGGGCTCTTCTCAGTGTGACGAGGTGCCGAAGAGAAGCGACATCGCTTCGGCGCGGGTGGCCGGACTCGACTCCATCGTGCCCCGCACCGCCGAGGTGACGGTCTTGGCGCCGGGTTTGCGAACCCCACGCATCGACATGCAGAGATGCTCAGCCTCGACGACGACGAGCACACCCAACGGGCTGAGACGGGTGTCGAGGGTGTCGGCCACCTGAGCGGTGAGGCGCTCCTGCATCTGTGGCCGCCTCGCATAGCCCTCGACGAGACGGGCCAGCTTGGAGAGACCGGTCACCCTTCCATTCGGCACATAGGCGACATGTGCCTCACCGTGGAAGGGCACGAAGTGATGCTCGCACATCGAGTAGAAGGGGATCTGACGCACCATCACGATCTCCTGGTAGTGCTCGTCACCAAAGAAGGCATCGATCACCTCACCGGGATCGTTGTGGATCCCTGAGAAGACCTCCGCATAGAACCTGGCCACACGCTCCGGTGTCCCCATGAGGCCCTC